>NZ_JBICZB010000004.1:0-250824 GCF_043201815.1 Kitasatospora sp. NPDC048296 | reverse complement strand
ATCGCCCTCGTCATGCTCTGCCTCGGCGGCAACCGACCCACCCTGCCCGGCCGCCAACCCGCGTGATCACACCCACAGGTACGTCAGAAGAGCCCCAATTGAGGTGGGGCCGGGCGCGCGACTGCTTTCAGGCGCTCAGGCCGACCGTCAGTTGGTCCAGCCGCCCATCATCGAGGTGTTGTCCTCGCCCAGGAACGCCCGGACGTTGCCCCGGATGGTGTCCGCTGCGCCCTCATCGAGCGTCACGACCTCGGTCACCTCGGTGTTGTCGGTGTCGCTGGTGATCACGGACATCTGCGATCTCCTTTCACTGGATGGATGCCTCCCCGGCGGGGAGGAACTTTGGGAGGTAGCCCACATCGGCCATCTGAGCCAGGTGCCGCCCCCTGCCAAAGGGGGCGCACATTCAGTCAACTCCTGGCAGCATTGAGTGACGAGGCCGTACCGCAGGACACTTCACCGGACACATCAGCGAGTGGTTGTGGCCTCTCACTCCAGGCCGGGAAAATTGACTGCCGTGGATGTCCTGGGAGCGCCCATGTCCGAACCAGCACAAGGGAATACGCGCTTCGTTACAGCGCGCGTCGAACGGGGATGGCACACGCAGCAGGACTTCGCGGACGCGTACGACGCCAAGGCGGAGTCGCTCGGCGAAAAAGCCAGGATCTCGGTGCGTCAGGTCCGACGCTGGGAATCAAGACAGCCCGCCTGGCCCAACCGGGACGCTCGGCGAGTTCTGGACGCGATGTTCGGCACGCCGCTGGAAGACCTCGGGTTCGTCCGCCCACCTCGTCCGGCAGGACGGCGAGCATCCGGTACCGAGCAGAGCCGAGACGTGGAGACGAACGTCCTTCGCCGCACCTTCCTGGGGGGAGTGCTCGCCGCAGCAGCACCAGTCCTCGACCTCGCCGCCCTGGACCACCTCATTGCGGCAAACCGCGATGCGCGCCGCTACAGCGACGATCAGCTCGTCACGCACCTACGGACCGCCCTCGACGAGACCGCCCGCACCGACGGCTTGGCAGGCCCTCACATCGCCCTGCCGACCGCGCTCGGTCTGATCGCCGCGATCGACTCCAGCGCCCGAGAAGCCGACCCGGCCGTACGCCACCAGCTCCTCAACGTCGGCGCCCGCGCCTCGGAACTTGTGGCCTGGATCTACCACGATGCCAGGGCGCCCGCCCACACCATCGCCTACTGGCACGCACAGGCGAAGGAATGGGCGACGCTCACCGGCGACGGTGCGATGCACGCTTACGTCCTGCTCAGGCAGGCCCAGGCTACGGACCGCTCCGACGCCGCCCGGATGCTCGGCCTCGCCCGCGCCGCCACCAACGGCCCCTGGACGCTCCCACCCCGGCCCCGCGCGGAGGCGTACCAGCAGGAAGCCCGGGCCCTCGCCTTGACCGGCGCCGACACCGGCCAGGTCACTCGCGTTCTCGACCTCGCCCACGCCGCCCTCGACCAGGCAGACCCGGTCCAGGCACCACCCAGCTGCACCGGGCCGCTCGGCGAGAGCTACACCGCCGACCGGCTCATGGTGCAAAGCGCGATCTGCTATCGCGAAGCCCACCAACCCGACCGCGCCGTCGTACTCTTTGAGCGACACCTGGCCGACGGCATCTTCGCCCCACGCGACCGCGCGTTCTTCACCGCCCAACTGGCCGGCACCCTCGCCGAGGCCGGTGAACCTGACGAAGCTGCCATCGTCGCTCTCCAAGCCCTTGGACTCGCCGCTGGCGCTCGCTTCGGCCAAGCGCTGGCCGAGCTGAGCCGCACCGCCGATACGCTGCGTCGCTGGTCCCGGCGACCGGCGGTCCGGGACTTCCAGGAGCGGCTCCTGGTTTTTACCGCCGGTTAGGCAGCCAGGAACTCTCGCACCCGGTCAATCACCTGTCGCTGCCACGCCTGCGACTGGGGGTCGAGATAGCCAGGGTCGTCATGGACTGCGAACCCGTGCTGCGCGCCGTCGAGTTCGAGGAGTTCTGTCGGACCGCCGAACATCGGCCGGTGGCGGTACGTGGACTCAATCGGGACGAACGTGTCCTTGGTTCCGTGGACCATCAGCACGGGGGCACGGACGACTGCGAGCATCGCGGGGGTGTCGAGGTAGAAGACTTCGTTCAGCAGCGCTCGGTTCAGCTGGAACGGCGACTTCTCGGTGTAGCCCTGGCGGTCGAGGAGCGTCGCGGCGGCAGGGGACAGGTAGTCGTCGCTCCAGCCGGGGCGACTGGTGACGTAGCGCTCGCGATAGTCCAGACGTGGGTTCAGGAGCACCAGGCGATGGACGTCGTCGGGCCGGTGGGCAGCATGCAGGGCCGCCGCGCCGCCGGAGAAGGAAGCCGCGATGACATGGACGGCCCCGGCGGCGCCCGTGTGTGCTCGCAGATGATCGCCTGCGGCACGAATGTCGTTGGCGACGGACGCGATGGTGAGGTCCGCTTCGCGACCCGCGCTCTCCCCGTGCGCGCGCAGATCGAAACGCAGGCTGGCGATGCCGGTCTCAGCAAGCCCAGCAGCGAGGCGGGTGAAAAATCCGCCTTCTTCACGGGTGACGCCCGAGCCGTGGACCATGACCGCGAGCGCCCCAATGGGCGCTGGTGGGATGCCGATCGTCCCGTAGAGCGCGGTGCCGTCGAGGGATCGGAATGCCGTCTCGTGATCCACCATGCACTGATGGTAGCCACCGGCCGTGCAATCGCGGATCCATACGGCGTGACTCGTAACCGTTGGCGAGCCGCCGCATCAGCGCGCGGGGGCCTCCCAGTTGGCGCCGACGCCGACGGAGACGTCGAGGGTGTACGGGCACCTGCGAGGCCCTCGCCCTGGGCGGGCGAGGGGCTTCGCGTGTTCTCAGTGTGGCTCGTCGCGTTCCTCGGGGCGGGACATCCTGAGGGTCGCGATGACGCCGAGGGTCACGGTGGCGATCGCGAGGGCGAGCAGGGCGACGAGGATCGCGCCGACGAAGAACTTCACGGGGTCCAGGCCTCGTTCCGGTCCAGGTCGCGGAGGAGGTGGAGGAGGTTGAGCATGGTGCTCACGGGAGCGTTGCCGAAGTCGACGAGGATGCGGCCGTCGAGGGTCGTTTCGCCGGGCGAGGCGGAGCCCCAGAGGAGCCCGTACGGCAGGCCGCGCCGGTGCAACTCGCCCAGGAGGGTCGTGATCTGGGCCTCGGTGTAGTCGCGCATCCGAGGGTCGTCCGGCGGGACGGGGTCGCGGGTCACGCGATGGAGTCCAGCTCGTACCAGGTGGTTTTGCCGCGCTTCTGCGGGTCGACGCCCCAGCGGTGGGTGAGGCCCTCCACGAGCTGGAGGCCCCGACCGGTCTCGGCGAGGTCGGAGGCCGTTCGCGGCTGGGGAAGGGCGTCACTCTCGTCGGAGACGGCGACCCGGAGGGTGCGGTCGAGGATGGAGAACCAGACGACGGGCGCGGGGGTGTCGCCGTGCCGCCAGGCGTTGGTGATGAGCTCCATCAGGGCGAGTTCGGCGTTGAAGATGGCCTCGGCGTCCCAGCCGCTGCGGGTCATGGCGTCCCGCAGGGCCTGCTTGGAGAGGGTGAGCGAGGGGGTGTTACGGGTGCACACGGGAACCTCCGTGAGGCTGTGGTGTGGGAGAGGTGACAACGGATACGTCGCCGTGAGCCAGGCCACGTATGGCTGCTCTTCGGTGCCGGGGCAGCAGGCGCCTACTGCCCGGGGTGCAGGCATTACTGACGATCCGTCGGATCGAGCTGTGAACGACGATAGCCCATCGGCTCTTTAATTAAATCCAAACGGGAAAAGGTTCCCCCGCAGGGGGGACGCGTGCCCGCCGAGCCCGGATGGATCTGCCAGCGACCGGCGCGGCACACTGGCCTCTGTGCCAGCAGAGAGGACGCCATGGCCCTTCGAATCCCCACCCTTCGTCAGCGACGCCTCGGCGCCGAAATGCGAAGGATGAGAGAGCAAGCCGGCTTCGGCGGCAGCCACCTTGCCCGTCTACTCGGGGTGACTCCCGCCCTGGTGAGCCAGATGGAGATCGGGAAGTCGGCCGTCAGCGTGGAGCGCCTGCACGAGATCGCGGAGGCCTGTATGTGCGTCAACGCACCCTTGGTCGAGGCGCTCGCCAACATGGCCAGGGAGCGAGACTCGTCCTGGTGGGATGAGTATCGAGGGGCACTCGCGGCTGCCCCAATCGATGTGGCCGAGATCGAAGGTCACGCGACGAGGCTCAAAAGCTTCACCATCAGCATCATCCCGGGACTACTTCAGACGCGCACCTATGCCACTGCCGTGTTCGCGAGAGGCTTCACCCCTCTCCCCGATCACGAGGTCGATCGCAGGATGAACTTTCGCCTGCGGAGACAGCAGGCCATTCGGTCCCGTGAAACACCGTACGTGGCACTGGTCCACGAGGCGGCGCTACGCATTCAGTACGGCGGGCCTACGGCGCTCAGGGAACAGCTTGATTCCCTCGTCAAGGACTCCGAGCTTCCGGGAGTCTCACTGCGGGTCGTGCCGTTCGATACAGCCGACTTCCCTGGCCCCAGCGAGAACCTGCTCTACGCGGCAGGGCCAGTGCCGGAGCTGGATACGGTCCAGACCGACTCGTCTCACGGCTCCCACATCTTCGACTCACCTGCCCAGCTGGCGGGCTATCGCGCAATCTTTGAGCGCATCGAAGCCGTCGCGCTCCCGGAGAGCGAGTCGCGAGATCATATCCGCTCGATCGCGAAGGAAATGAACGACAAGTATGAATAGCACCGAGTGGCAGAAATCCAGCTTCAGCGAAGCGAACAACAACTGCGTCGAGGTACGCGCACTCGAAGGGCTGATCGAGCTCCGCGAGTCCGATGACGCCGGCATCACCGTCCGCACCACCCGTCCCATCTTCGCCGCGTTCCTCCAGGGCGCCAAGGTCGGCGAGTTCGACTACCTCATCACCAACGCCTGAGCGAATAGTTCCGGCGGCCGCTTGCTTCCCGCAAGAGGCCGCCGGTGGCTAGCCTGACTCTCATGACCAGCTCTGCGTGGCAGAAATCCAGCTTCAGCGAAGCAGCCAGCAACTGCGTCGAGGTGCGCGCACGTGAAGGGGTCATCGAGCTCCGCGAGTCCGACGAGGGCGACGTCATCGTCCGCACCACGCACCTCAAGTTCGCCAAGTTCCTCCAGGCTGCCAAGGCAGGCGAGTTCGACCACCTGACCGCCAACCCCTAAGCAAGAAGCCCCCGCGCCCGCCACCCCGGGGGCGCGGGGGCCTCCCGCCGTCCGGACCAGGTCCTAGACCTCCCGGACGCCTGCTCGCCAGACCGCCGCCGTCAGCGGCACGCCCGGCCGGTACGCGAGGTGCACGTGCGAGGGCGCGTCCAGCAGCAGCAGGTCCGCCCGCGAGCCGACCGCGACCGACCCCACGTCGCTGCGCCGCAGCGCGTGCGCGCCACCGGCCGTGGCCGCCCAGACGGCCTCGTCCGGGGTCATCCCCATCTCCCGTACCGCCACCGCGATGCAGAACGCCATCGAACTGGTGAAGCTGGAGCCCGGGTTGCAGTCCGTGGACAGCGCCACCACCGCGCCCGCGTCCAGCAGCCGGCGCCCGCTCGGGTACTCGGCGCGGGTGGAGAACTCCGCCCCCGGCAGCAGGGTCGCGACCGTCGCCGAGCCGGCCAGCGCCGCCACGTCCTCGTCCGTCAGATGGGTGCAGTGGTCCGCCGAGGCGGCCCCCAGCTCGACGGCGAGCTGCACGCCCGGCCCGTACGTGAGCTGGTTGGCGTGCACCCGGGGGGTGAGGCCGCGCTCGATGCCGGCGGTGAGGACGGCCCGCGCCTGGTCGCCGTCGAAGGCGCCCTTCTCGCAGAACACGTCCACCCAACGGGCGTGCGGGGCGCAGGCGTCCAGCATCTCGCCGGTGACCAGGTCGACGTAGCCGGCCGGGTCCTCGGCGTACTCGGGGGCCACGATGTGGGCACCCAGGTAGGTGGTCTCCGGGGTGTGCTTCGCGGCGATCCGCAGCGCCCGGGCCTCGTCCTCGACCGTCAGTCCGTAGCCGGACTTGCACTCGATGGTGGTGGTGCCCTGGCGCAGCGCCTCCCGGACGAACCCCGCCAGGTTCGCCTCCAGTTCGGCGTCGCTCGCGGCCCGGGTCGCCGCCACCGTGGTGCGGATGCCGCCCGCCGAGTAGGCCTGCCCGGACATCCGGGCGTTGAACTCGGCGGTGCGGTCGCCCGCGAACACCAGGTGGGCGTGCGAGTCGACGAAGCCGGGCAGCAGCGCCCGGCCCCCGGCGTCGAAGCGCTCGTCCGCCGCCGGGGCCTGCGCCGCCGGGCCGACCCAGGCGACGGTGTCGCCGTCGACCACCACGGCCGCGTCGGTCAGCAGGCCGAGCGGCCCGGTGCCGTGCCCGGGGTCGTTGGTGACCAGGCTGCCGATGCCCGTGATCAAGGTGGTCCTGGTACTCAAGACAACGCCTTCCGAAGGGAGTTGGACAAAGGAATCAGCAGTCCAGCGCGCCGATCGCGGCGCGCAGCGCCCCCGGCACGTCGGCCACCAGCTGGTGCACGCCGTCCCGGACGACGTGCCGCCCGCCGACCACCACGTGCCGCACGTCCGCTGCCGAGGCCGCGAAGACGGCGATCTCGGCGCCGAGCCGGGGCGGCGGGCCCGCCGTACGGACGGTGTCCAGCGCGATCGCCGTGAAGTCGGCGAGCGCCCCGGCCTCGATCCGCCCGGCCTCGGACCAGCCCAGCGAGGCGTGCCCGTCCTCGCCGCCGGCCCGCAGCAGGGCGCCCGCCGTCCAGTGGCCGCGGGTCTGCGTGCGCAGCCGCTCGTTCAGCTCCAGCGCCCGGGCCTCCTCGAACGGGTCGATCACCGCGTGGCTGTCGCTGCCCAGGGTGATCGGGCTGCCCGCCGAGGCCAGCCGGCGGGCCGGGCCGATGCCGTCCGCGAGGTCCCGTTCGGTGGTGGGGCACATGCAGACGGTGGTGGAGGAGTCGGTGAGGAGCCGGATGTCCTCGTCGGTGAGGTGGGTGGCGTGCACGGCCGAGGTGCGCGGGCCGAGCGCGCCGTGGTCGGCGAGCAGCCGGGTCGGGGTGACGCCGTGCGCGGCGAGACAGGCGTCGTTCTCGGCGGTCTGCTCGGACAGGTGGACGTGCAGCGGGGCCTTGCGCATCGCCGCCCAGTGCGCGACGGTGCCCAGCTGCTCGGCCGGGACGGCCCGGACCGAGTGGATGGCGGCGCCGATCCGGGCGTGCTCGCGGGGCTTGAGCGCGTCCGCCCGTACCGCCCAGGCCTCGGCGTCGCCGTCGCTGAACCGCAGCTGCGGGTGCGTCGGTTCGGCGCCGAAGCCGGAGGACAGGTAGCAGGTGTCCAGCAGGGTGATCCGGATGCCGGCCCGGGCGGCGGCCTCGATCAGCGCCTCGCCCATCGCGTTCGGGTCGGTGTAGCGGGCGCCGCCGGGCGCGTGGTGCAGGTAGTGGAACTCGCCGACGGCGGTGATCCCGGCGAGCGCCATCTCGGCATAGACGGCGGTGGCGAGCTCCAGGTAGGTGTCCGGGTCGAGCGCGCCGGCGAACCGGTACATGGTGTCGCGCCAGGTCCAGAACGTCCCGGAGCCGACCTGGACGTGCCCGCGCAGCGCCCGGTGGAAGGCGTGCGAGTGAGCATTCGCCTGGCCGGGCACCAGCAGGCCGTCGAGGCGGACGGCGCCGGGCGGGCAGGGACCGCCGTCCGGGGTCACGGAGGTGATCCGGCCGCCGGGGCCGGTGGCGATCAGCACGTCCTGCCCGACCACCGGCCCGTCGTCGTGCGGCAGCCAGGCGTACTGCGCCCAGTAGGTCACCGGGGTCGATGCGGTCAGTGGCACGCCAGGTCCTCCAGTGCGTCGGCGAGGGCGGCGACCCCGGACAGGCAGTCGGCCTCCTCGGCGTGTTCGGCCGGGGAGTGCGAGACGCCGGTGGGGTTGCGCACGAACAGCATGGCGGTCGGGACCGCGGACGCCAGGATGCCGGCGTCGTGTCCCGCGCCGGTGGGCAGCACCGGGGCGTCCAGCAGCTTGGCGAGCCGGTCGCGCAGCGGGCCGTCGAAGTCCACCACCGGGGTGTAGGACTCGCGGGTCAGCTCGACCCGGACGCCGTCGCGCCCGCCGCGCTCGGCGGCGGCCCGCTCGATCTCGGCGACCAGCTCGGTGAGGGTGGCCTCGTCCGCGGCCCGGGAGTCCAGCCAGCCGCGCACCAGCGAGGCGATCGCGTTGGTGCCGTTGGGCTCGACCGCGACCTTGCCGAAGGTGGCCAGCGCACCCGCGAGCTTCGCCTTCTTGCGGGCGGCGAGCACGGTGTTGGCGAAGGTCAGCATCGGGTCGCGGCGGTCCTCGATCCGGGTGGTGCCGGCGTGGTTGGCCTCGCCGTGGAAGTCGAACCGCCACCGGCCGTGCGGCCAGATCGCGCTGGCCACGCCGACCGGCTGCTCCTCGGTGAGGTGGCGGCCCTGCTCGACGTGGAGTTCGACGAAGGCGCCGATCCGGGCCAGCCGCTCGTCGTCCGCGCCGATCGCGGTCGGGTCGTAGCCGGCCTTCTCCATCGCGTCGGGCAGCCGCAGGCCGTCGGCGTCGCGCAGCTCGTACGCGTCCTCGCGGGAGAGCACCCCGGCGGTCAGCCGGGAGCCGATGCAGGCCACGCCGAACCGGGCGCCCTCCTCGTCACCGAAGTTGACGATCGCCAGCGGCCGGGTGAACTCGGTTCCCCTGGCCCGGAGTTCGTCCAGCGCGGCGAAGGAGGAGACCACCCCGAGCGGCCCGTCGAAGGCACCGCCGTCCGGGACGGAGTCCAGGTGCGAGCCGGTGACGACCGCCCCGTGCGCGGTCGGGTCGCCCAGCCAGGCCCACTGGTTGCCGTTGCGGTCCAGCTCGTACGTCAGGCCGCGACCGCGGGCCTGCTGCTCGAACCAGGCGCGGCACTCGGCGTCGGCGGAGTTCCAGGCGAAGCGGCGGTAGCCGCCGGAGGAGGCGGAGCGGCCCACGGGGAGCAGCTCCGCCCACATCTCGTTGAACGTCGAGGTCACAGTTCGCCCATCGGGACGCGGACCCCGCGCTCAGCGGCGACCTCGGTGGCCCGGTCGTAGCCGGCGTCCACGTGCCGGATGACGCCCATGCCCGGGTCGTTGGTGAGCACCCGGCGGATCTTCTCCCCGGCCAGCGCGGTGCCGTCGGCGACGGTGACCTGGCCGGCGTGGATCGAGCGGCCGATGCCGACGCCGCCGCCGTGGTGGATGGACACCCAGGAGGCGCCGGAGGCCACGTTGACCATGGCGTTGAGCAGCGGCCAGTCGGCGATCGCGTCCGAGCCGTCCAGCATCGCCTCGGTCTCCCGGTACGGGGAGGCCACCGAGCCGCAGTCCAGGTGGTCGCGGCCGATCACGATCGGGGCGGACAGCTCACCGGAGGCGACCATGTCGTTGAAGCGCTCGCCGGCCTTGTCGCGCTCGCCGTAGCCGAGCCAGCAGATGCGCGCGGGCAGGCCCTGGAAGTGCACCTTCTCCTGGGCCATCTTGATCCAGCGGGCCAGCGACTCGTTCTCCGGGAAGAGGTCGAGGACGGCCTTGTCGGTCTTGTGGATGTCCTGCGGGTCGCCGGACAGCGCCGCCCAGCGGAACGGGCCCTTGCCCTCGCAGAACAGCGGGCGGATGTACGCCGGGACGAAGCCGGGGAAGGCGAAGGCGCGGTCGTAGCCGGCCAGCTGGGCCTCGCCGCGGATCGAGTTGCCGTAGTCGAAGACCTCGGCGCCGCGGTCCAGGAAGCCGACCATCGCCTCGACGTGCCGGGCCATCGACTCGCGCGAGCGCTGGGTGAACTCGGCGGGCTTGGCGGCCGCGTAGTCGGCCATGTCGTCGAAGGCGACGCCGACCGGCAGGTAGCTGAGCGGGTCGTGGGCGCTGGTCTGGTCGGTGACGATGTCGATCGGCGCGTCCATCGCGAGCAGCTGCGGGACCAGCTCGGCGGCGTTGCCCAGCACGCCGATGGAGAGCGGCTGGCGCTTGTCGCGGGCGGCGGTGGCGAGCTCCAGCGCGTGGGAGAGGTCCTTGGCGTCGACGTCCAGGTAGCGGTGCTCGATCCGGCGGGAGATGCGGGACGGGTCGCAGTCGATGCAGATCGCCACGCCGCCGTTCATGGTGACGGCCAGCGGCTGGGCGCCGCCCATCCCGCCGAGGCCGGCGGTGAGGGTGATGGTGCCCTCCAGCGTGCCGTTGAAGCGCTTGTTGGCGACGGCGGCGAAGGTCTCGTAGGTGCCCTGGAGGATGCCCTGGGTGCCGATGTAGATCCAGGAGCCGGCGGTCATCTGGCCGTACATGGTGAGCCCGAGGCTCTCCAGGCGGCGGAACTCCTCCCAGTTGGCCCAGTCGCCGACCAGGTTGGAGTTGGCGATGAGCACGCGCGGCGCCCACTCGTGGGTCTGCATCACGCCGACCGGCCGGCCGGACTGGACCAGCATGGTCTCGTCCTGCTTCAGCCCCTGCAGCGTCTTCACCATGGCGTCGAAGGAGCGCCAGTCGCGGGCGGCCTTGCCGGTGCCGCCGTAGACCACCAGCTTCGACGGGTGCTCGGCCACCTCGGGGTCGAGGTTGTTCATCAGCATCCGCAGGGCGGCCTCCTGCTGCCACCCCTGCGTCGTGAGTCCCGTCCCGCGCGCCGCACGCACCTCTCGCGGTCCGCTCGCCTGCTGCTGCACCATGTCCCGGCCTCCCTGCGGATGGATTCATTCAAGCTTGGTTCGGCTGAATATATCTAAACAACCAGCTTTCGACCAGACCCCGGAACCATCCGATCAATGCCCAAGTCGGGACGCCTGCCAGCCATACGCTCAGGCTGAAAAGACCAGCCACTCAGCCCAGTGGAGGACGCCATGGCCACCATCCCGGTACGGCCCGGCAAGCTGCGTCGCGCCGCAGAGGAGATCGAGCAGCACACGGGGCTGCGGGTCCAGATCATCGGTGGCGCTCTGCTGATGTCGCCGCCGCGCCGAGGCAAGCACGCGGGGACGGTGCGATGCCTGCGCGAACGGATCGGACCACAACTGCCGACCGACCTCGACGTCTACGAGTCGTCATCCATCGCCCTGCCGGACGACCAGGACGACTACGCGACCCCGGACCTGCTCGTCCTACCCACCGAGTGGGCGGGCGAGGACGACTGGCTGGCTGACAGCCGTGGCGTCGTTCTGGCTGTCGAGGTGACCCCCACCCCCTCGCGCGTCACCCACATCGCGACGAAGACCAGCTGGTACGCGATCGCAGGCGTGCC
Organism: Kitasatospora sp. NPDC048296; assembly: GCF_043201815.1. Lineage (NCBI taxonomy): Bacteria > Bacillati > Actinomycetota > Actinomycetes > Kitasatosporales > Streptomycetaceae > Kitasatospora > Kitasatospora sp. NPDC048296. The sequence continues at coordinate 239,560 of NZ_JBICZB010000004.1, read as the reverse complement.
GGTCCTCCTCGCGGTCGACCCCCGCAAGGGCGCCTGGACACTCCACACCCACCCCCGCGACGGCGAGTACCAAGGCGTCCTGCACGGCAAGTACGGCGAGGCCGTCCCGCTGCCCTCGCCGCTACCCGCCGAGCTGGACACCTCCGGTCTTCCGCTGTACGCCCCCCGCCGCTGACTCACGCGGCGGCGTCACCGCCGTCCCAGTCGATGCCGATCTCGGCCAGCCAGCGGCGGTCGGCGGCGTCGGGGGCGGGCGGGGACGGCGGGCGGGGGATGTTCTGGACGGGCCCGAGGCCGTACCTCTCGGCGGCCGCGGCGGCACGGGCGTCGGGTTCGATGACGCCGACGTGCACGGCGGACTCGTCGCCCGGGTCGAGGACGGTCAGTTCGGGATCGGGCAGGCGCCGCAGGGTGACACGGCGTCCGCAGGCGGGGCAGGACCATTCGTCAGCACCCGAGGCCAGGCGGGCGACGAACTTCATCTCGTGGATCACGCGCATGGGCGGCACCCCCTGCAGTAGGGGATGCCCGGGTTCGCGCCGAGTACTCTCCCGCTTATTCGAGGAACAAACCCCGGGCCGCCGCCGACTGCTCGATCGCCTCCAACCGCGCCTCCGCGCCCGGGAGTTCGTCACACATGGTCTGCAGCAGCACCCGGCCGAGCATCATCGGCGCGCAGGCGGTGTCGAAGACCAGTCCGGTGCCGACGGCCGCCGGCAGCATCAGGTCGGAGAGCTTGGCGACCGGCGAGAAGGCGCTGTCGGCCACCGTGAGCACGGTCAGTCCGCACTCCCGGGCCACCGCCAGCGCGTCCATCAACTCCCGCGGGTAGCGCGGCAACGCGAAGCAGAGCAGCGCGGTGGCACCCGCCGCGGCGGCCTGTTCCAGCCGGTCGGCGAGCATGCTGCCGCCCTCGTCCAGCAGCCGGACGTCCGGGTGCACCTTGGACGCGAAGTACGCGAAGCCGCCCGCCTGCGCGGAGGCGGCCCGCAGACCGAGCACCGGCAGCGGGCGGGAGGCGGCGAGCAGCCGGGCGGCCCGGGTGATCGGTTCGGGGTCGGCGAGCAGTTCGGCGAGGTGGCGCAGGTGCTCGATCTCGGCGAGCACGGCCTGCTGGTGCTCGTTGCGCACCGCGTCGGCCGGGGTCTCCGGCGCGGCCGGCTCGCCGGCCCCGAGTTCGCGCAGCTGCTTGCGCAGTGCCGGGTAGCCGTCGTACCCGAGCGCGACCGCGAAGCGGGTGACGGAGGGCTGGCTGACCCCGGCGAGCTCGGCCACCTCGACGCTGGACAGGAACGGCGCCTCGGTGGCGTGCCGGACCAGCGAGTGCGCGATCCGCCGCTGGGTCGGCGTCAGCCGATGCCCTTCGAAGAGCTGCAGCAGCCGGGCGGAGGCGCCGACGGTGCCGGCCTCGTCGGTGGCGGTCATCAGCGGGTACCTCCGGATGCGAGCGGTTCGGACGACGACTGTGCAGCAGCGCGGCGCGCCTGGCAAAGCCGTCTCGTACGGCGGAACGGCCCTTGAGACGTCCCGGAGTTCGGACAGCGGTCCCGCCCGGACCGGCGGGGCTCGGGGTAACCCTGATTTCTCCCTGACCCCGCCCGGATTCCCCCCGCGAACGGATGGACCGGGCTCTACGGCGGCCCCAGGCTATGGGCATGGACACTCGCCAGGACGACCTGCGGCGCGACCTCGACGCCACCCTGCAGGCCCGCAAGGAACTCGGCAAGGAGTACGAGGAGGAACTCGTCGACTCCTTCATGAAGCGCCTCGACGCCCGCCTGGACGCCCGGGCCGAGCGCTCGGCCGCCGAGCGGATGGACGACTACGCGCCCTCCTACCGGGACCGGGACCGGGGCCGCGACCGCCGCGGCGGGTGGGGCGCCCGGCGCTCCCCCGCCGGGCTGGCGGTGGTCTCGATGGCCCTCGGCATCCCGCTGACCGCGATTAACAGCAGCCCCGGCGGGGCCGGCTTCCCCGCCCTGCTGGTCACCTGGGCCGGCATCGTCGGGGTCAACTTCGCCGCCGCCCTGGGCAACCGGCTGAACCGCGCCGACCGCCGACCGCGGGGCGACTGGGACTGAACCCCGGCCGCCCCGCAGCGCGTCCATCTCAGGCCAGCGGTCCGGTGACCCGCTCCACCGCGCGCACCAGGTCACCGGAGGCGACGAACGCCGCGGCGGCCTCCAGGTCCGGCGAGAGGAAGCGGTCCCGGCCGGCACCGCCGACCCCCGCCGCGCGGGCGGCGGCCAGCGCGGCCGCGGTGGCCGGCGCCAGTCGGCCGGCCGAGTCGGCCGGGTCGGCCTGCTGGCGGATCTCCAGCGCGCGGGCCGCGGCGGTCAGTTCGACGGCCAGGATCCGGCCGAGGTTCTCCACCGCCTGGCGCAGCTTGCGGGCCGCCGACCAGCCCATCGACACGTGGTCCTCCTGCATCGCGGAGGACGGGATCGAGTCGACCGAGGCCGGGACGGCGAGCCGCTTGTTCTCGCTGACCAGCGCCGCCTGGGTGTACTGGGCGATCATCAGGCCGGAGTCCACGCCCGGGTCGTCGGCCAGGAAGGCCGGCAGGCCGTGCGAGCGGGCCTTGTCGAGCAGCCGGTCGGTACGGCGCTCGGAGATCGAGCCGAGGTCGGCGGCCGCGATGGCGAGGAAGTCCAGCACGTAGGCGACCGGCGCGCCGTGGAAGTTGCCGTTGGACTCCACCCGGCCGTCCGGCAGCACCACCGGGTTGTCCACCGAGGCGGCCAGCTCGCGCGAGGCGACCAGCTGGGCGTGCGCCAGGGTGTCCCGGCCGGCCCCGGCCACCTGCGGGGCGCAGCGGATCGAGTAGGCGTCCTGGACCCGCGGCGCGTCGTCCTGGTGGTGGCCGGTGAGGCCGGAGTCCTTGAGCACGGCCAGCATGTTGGCGGCGCTGAGCGCCTGGCCGGGGTGCGGGCGGATCGGGGCGTGCAGCTCGGGGGCGAGCACCTTGTCGGTGCCGAGCAGCGCCTCCAGGCTCATCGCGGCGGTGATGTCGGCGGTGGTGAACAGGCGGCCGAGGTCGGCGATGGCCATCACCAGCATGCCGAGCATGCCGTCGGTGCCGTTGATGAGGGCCAGGCCCTCCTTCTCCAGCAGCTCGACCGGCTCGATGCCGGCGGCGGCGAGCAGCTCGGCTACGGGCTTCTCCTCCCCGTCCGGGCCGGTGGCGGTGCCTTCGCCCATCAGCACCAGCGCGCAGTGCGACAGCGGTGCGAGGTCTCCGGAGCAGCCGAGCGAGCCGAACTCGCGGACCACCGGGGTGATGCCCGCGTTGAGCAGGGCGGCCATGGTCTGCGCGACCAGCGGCCGTACGCCGGTACGGCCGGAGGCCAGCGTCTTCATCCGCAGGAACATCAGCGCGCGGACCACCTCGCGCTCGACCGCCGGGCCCATGCCGGCCGCGTGCGAGCGCACCAGCGAGCGCTGCAGCTGGGCGCGCAGCTCGGGGCTGATGTGCCGGACGGCGAGCGCGCCGAAGCCGGTCGACACGCCGTAGACGGGGCGCGGCTCGGCCGCGAGGGCGTCGATCCGCGCTCGGGCGGACGCCATCTCGGCGAGCGCGTCGGGACCGATCTCGACCCGGGCATTGCCCCGGGCGACGGCCAGCACGTCCTCCGCACTGACGTCGGCCTTGCCGACCTGGACCAGCGGAGCGTCGGGGGCCACAGCACTGTGCATATCCATATACACAATCACAGCAGGTGAATGAAGATATGACAACAGCTGCTCACCATCCGGATTCTCCGACGCCCCGGTCCGCGCCGCACCCCGGGGGTCTCCGCTACCCCATCGACCGACCCTTCAGCTCGGCCTCGATCAGGTCCGCAGCCCGCCGGGTGCCACCCTCGGCACGGCCGGCGGCGGACAGCGCCCTCAGCCGTTCGGCCACCGCCGGGTCTCCGACCAGCTCCAGCAGCGCGGCACGCAGCGCCTCCGCGGTGGCCTGCCCGGTGTCCAGCCGACGGGCGACACCGAGGCCCACCAGGGCGTCCGCGTTGGCGAACTGGTCGGCGGCCTGCGGTACCGCGATCATCGGCACGGCGTGGAACAGCCCCTCGCTGGAGCCGCCCATGCCCGCGTGGGTGACGAAGGCGTCCGCCTGGGAGAGCACCGACAGCTGCGGCACCCACCGGTGCACCTCGACGCTGTCCGGCACCTCGCCGAGCTCGGCCAGTTCGGCGTGCTTGCCGATCTGGAGCACGACGCGCCAGCCCGGCAGGTCCCCGAAGGCCTCGACGCAGGCCCGGTAGAAGGCGGGCTGGTGGGTGAAGGCCGAGCCCAACGAGACCAGCAGCACCTTCTCGGCGTCCGCCGGGCGCTCCCACCGCCCCTGGTGGGCGCGGTCGCCGAAGCAGGGTCCGACGAAACTGAAGCGCCGCTCGTCGACCCGGTCCGCGTGGGGCTGGAGCGCGCGCGGGACGAGCGCGACGCACCGGACGGGGCGGTTCTTGAAGGCCTCCACGTCGCGCTCCACCGCGCCGGCCTCGGCCAGCCAGTCGGCGAACCGGCGGTAGTGCTCGGGGCCGCCGGGGCCGTTGCGGATCGCCTCGAAGACCGCGGCCACGTCCTCCTCGATGCCGTCCCAGCCGACGAAGCTGGAGGACAGCTGCACCACCGGCACGCCCAGCCGTTCGCCGAGCGCCCGTCCGGCGAAGCCCGCGATGTCGTAGAGCACCAGGTCGGGGCGGTCACCCTCGAAGGCCTCCAGCAGGGCGGACCACATCGACAGCGTGTCGTCCAGGAACACGTCCTGGATCGCCACCGGGTCCTCCGGCCAGCCGGCGGGGTCGTCGGCGAGCGGCAGCCTGGTCGGGTACGGGACGAAGGCCGCGCCGGTGGACTCGACGATCCCGCGGAAGGACGGGTCGTTGATGTAGCTGACCCGGTGGCCCCGGGCGACCAGCTCGGTGATCACGGCGAGGCTGGGGTTGACGTGCCCATGGGCCGGAACGGAGACCATCAGGATGTGTGCGGGGCGATTCACGGGCACCTCCGGGGGTGGCGATGGAGACGAGACGTACCGTCTCGCGATGTCTGGAGAGACAATACGTCTCGTCTCGTCATTGCGCATAGAATTTTTCCCATGGCTTCCAGAACCGCCCCCGACCCCGCCCGCCGCAGCGAGCGCGCACGCGCCGCCGTCCTCGCCGCCGCCACCGAACTCGTCGCCGAAGTCGGCTACAGCAAGCTGACCATCGAGGCGATCGCCGCCCGGGCCGGCGTCGGCAAGCAGACCATCTACCGGTGGTGGCCCTCCAAGGGTGCCGTCGTCTTCGACGCCTTCCTCGCCGTCAACGAGCACGAGGGCGGCCTCGCGCTCCCCGACACCGGCGACCTCGCCGCCGACCTGCGGGCCGTCCTGCGCCCCACCAGCGACGAGCTCACCGACCCGGGCGCCGACCGCACCTACCGCGCCATCATCGCCGAGATCCTCAACGACCCGGCGCTGCACGCCGAGTACCGCACCCGCCTGCTGGACCCGCTGCTGGAGATCACCCGCGACCGCCTCCGCACCGCCCGCGAGGCCGGCCAGCTCGCCCCCGACGCCGACCTCGACCTGGCCGTCGAACTGGTCTACGGCCCGCTCTACTACCGCTGGCAGTACCGGCTCGGCCCGCTCACCCACGAGCACGCCGACCGCCTGGTCGACGCCGCCCTACGGGCCCTCAACCCACCTGTCGCTAACGACCGTTCCGACGTCTGACCGCGTACACCAGCAGCACGACGACCAGCAGGACCACCAGCGCCGCGACCGCGAACCAGCCGAACACCGCGTCCAGCGCCCGCCCGACCACGCTGCGGCGGGCCTTCCGGGTGCGCCGCGACGCGGCATGGTCCGTGATCCGGTGCGCCCGCAGGCCCACCCGCAGTTGCGGCGCCCGCTCAGGGGCCGTCCGTACGGGTGTGGCCCGGATCGGCGTCGGGCCCGTCTGGCCCGTCTGGCCCGCCAGGCCCGCCGGGCCCGCCGGGGCCGCCGGCAGGACCACCGACGCCGCCGATGCCGGGGCGGCCGTCGCCACCCCGCCGCCGAGCACCAGCGCCCCGGCCACCGCCGCGCCCACCAGCCGTCCGCCCACCGCCAACCCCCACTCCCCGGTCCACCGCCGCCACCATCCCACCGCCCCGCCCACCCGCGGCAGCCCTCGCCCCCAACCGCGACCCACCCGCGACACCCCGGTCACCGAACCGGCACAAAGCGGCGCCGCCCCGCCGCCGGACGGGGCACCGGCAGGCGACGCCCGGACGTCAAGGGGCAGCCGGCGCAACGCGGATCACGCCCTACGGCACGAGCGGGTCGCCGATCAGCTCAGCGGCATCCTCGGCGAAGAACTCCACCAGGCCCCCACCCCCACCGCGATCTCCCGTCCCCTCACATCGCCGGCGGCGAAGCCGCCCCCGCCAACGCCACCGCCACCACCGCCCGCATCGCGCAGGCGACCTGCCCCAACGGCAGCGTCGCGTCGTCGGCGAAGAGCTCCACCAGCCAGCCCCCCGCCGCGTTCTGCCCACCGGCCGCGACCATCCCCCGGTAACCGGAGACGACCAGCATCGCCTCCTCCGCCGGATCGTTCCCCGCCGCGCCCGCGCGGAGCGCGAAGGCACCGCCCCGGACGGCGCGACGGGTCATCGGGTAGTGGCGGAGGTCGAAAACGGCGTCCGGGGCCTCGATCTGCGCGCGCTGGGTCTCGGCGCGGGTGCTGCTGGGCCCGCTGGTCATCCGGTAGACGGCGTGCTGGGAGGTGCGCATCAGCTGGGAGCCGGGCGAGACGTAGGAGACCCACCAGCCGACCGCGTCGAGCAGCCGGGCGGAGGTCTCGGCGACCACGACCAGTTTGGCGAGGGTGTCGGCCGGGTGGACGGCCCGGGCGGCCGCGGCCTGGTCGAGGGCGGCGAGGACGGCGGTGAGCAGCTGCCCGGGGTCGGCGCTGTGGGCGGCGCCGCGGAAGCGCCGCCGGTCCGCCGCACCGGCCCGCCCACCGGGGCCGCGGCGGCCGTCGGCGCGGTGGTGCGGGTCGGCGGCGTCGGCGAGCAGCACGGTGGGGTCGGGCGAGAAGCCGGGGCCGTGGCTGCGCCCGGCGACGACGGGGTGGGCGGCGCGGGCGGCCTTGGCCCGGTACTGGGCGGCGTCGGCGAGCCGGAAGAGCCGGTCGGGGGTGGTGACCGGCCCGATGGAGTCCCCGGTGGAGGCGACGCCGCAGGCGACCCCCTCGCCCTCGGACAGCGCCAGCGCCCGCGCGCACAGCTCCTCGGCGACGGTGACCACCTCGTCGGCCTTCTGCCCCTCCGCCAGCAGGCAGAACTCGTCCCCGCCGAGCCGGGCGGCGAGGCTGCCGGGCAGCTTGGCGGCGGCCAGCGACAGCTGGTGGGCGAAGCGTTCCAGCAGCCGGTCACCCATCTCGTGGCCGAGCTGGTCGTTGACCCGCTTCAGCCCGTTGACGTCGCAGACCACCAGCGAGACCACGGTGTTGTCCCGGTTGTGCGCCTCCAGCGCGCTCTCCAGCCGGGCGTCGACGGCGCGCCGGTTGGCCAGGCCGGTGAGCGGGTCGGAGAAGGCGAGCTTGCGCAGGTCGGCGAGGCGCTCGGTCTGGGCGAGTCCGGCCGAGACCTGGGCGGCGAGCAGGGTCGCGTAGTCGGCGTCGGCCTGGGTGAACTCGGGCGTCCCGATCGACCGGGCGAGGTAGAGCTCGCCCCAGGCCTGCCCGTGCAGCACGATCGGCGCGACCACGCAGCAGGCCCGTCCGCGCCGGCGCAGCGCCGCGGCGCGTTCCCGGCAGTACGCGCCGGCGGTCGGGTGCGTGTGTCCGGCGTGCGGTTCGACGTTCTCGGCGGTCTGCAGCCAGGCGCGGGGCAGGCGCCCGGTGGTCCAGCGCTCCTCCAGGTAGGTCACGATCTCCGGGAAGTCCGCGACCGGGTACGACTCGTCCTCCGGCAGCTCCTCCTCGCCGGGGGCGAGCGCTCCGTGGTTGACCAGGACCCGCAGCCGGCCGGACTCGCGGTCCCACACCGAGACGGCGGCCATGGTGGCGCCGAGCGCCTCGGTGGCCCGGGCGGCGGCGGCCCGGACGGCCTCCAGCGGGGTGAGCGCGCCGGCCATGTCCTGGGCGAGTTCGACCACCGACTGCAGCCGCAGGTCGGGCAGCGGGTCGGGGCGGCGCGGGCCATCGCAGTCGCAGCCGCGGTCCGTCATGATCGCCTCACTGCTCACCGGCTCGCCTCGCTCCCTGTGCTCGGTCCTGCCAGACCCCCGAAGCCGATCGCACCCGTCCGGCCGCTTGCACCAAGACTATGGCGATTTCGTTCGGTTATGCCCCGTTTGCCCGGATGGACCCGCAGCGGACCGTACGGCTTTCAACCGTTCGGCCACTCGGAGGCCCCTCCCGGACTCGGGTACCCCTCGGAGCACCCCCGGAGCCCCTCCCCGACTCGGCCGCCCGAGGAGCCCGGGAAGAGCCCCGGGAGGAGGCCCCAGGAGGAGGCACCCGCCGCTACTCCGGCTTCAGCCGCCGCGACAGCAGCCACGGCTCGACCAGCCCCAGCCCCCGCACCGGCCGCCGCCACATCGGCTGCAGGTGGAACCGAGCCCCCGCCTCCGGCCCCGGCACCGGCAGCCCGGAGGCGGGCATCCCGGCGGCCACCGACAGCGCCTCCGCCAGACCCGGCCCCTCCGAGTCGGCCGGGGCGACGCTGCCGTTCTGCTCCAGCGCGGCGGCGAACTGCCCGTCGATCAGCACCGCGTCCTTGGGCGCGATCGAGGTGAGCCGGCTGGCCAGGTTCACCGTGGTGCCGAAGACGTCGCCCATCCGCTGGGTGACCGTCCCGAAGGCCATGCCGACCCGCAGCGCCGGGATGGTCTCGTCCTCGGCCAGCGCCTCGATCAGGCTCAGCGCGATCTCGGCGGCGGTCGCCGGGTCCTCCGAGACGTAGAGGATCTCGTCGCCGAGGGTCTTGATCACCCGGCCGCCCTGCCCGGCGATCAGGTCGGAGCAGGTGTTCTCGAAGGTCTCGACCAGCTCGCCGAGTTCCTCCTCCTCCAGCCGCCGCGACAGCCGGGTGAAGCCGACCAGGTCCGCGAAGCCGACCGCGAGCCGGCCGCTGGTGATCTCGTTGTCCTCGGCGGCCTGCACCACCCGGCCGGTGACGGCGGCCAGCTGGCGCCGCCAGACGTACACCAGGAACTGCTCCAGCTCCGGCAGCAGCAGCTCGACCAGCGGGTACGCGACGTCGGCGCGGGTCAGCCCCGGCTCGGCGGACTGGGTGAGGTTCTCCAGGAAGGTGTCCATCTGCCAGCCGGCCAGCCGGGCCGTGGTCTGGCCGGTGGAACGGGCCACCTGGATCGCCATCGACTCGCTGAGCAGACCGGACTCGACCAGGCCGGCGAGGCGCCGCAGCGCGATCACGTCGCCGTCGGTGAGCGCCCGGGACTGGCCGATGTCGGGGAAGCCCATCGCCCGCCAGAAGCGGGTGGCCAGCTCCATCGGGACGTCGGCGGCACGCGCGGCCTGGTACGGGGTGTAGCGGCGTGGCGCGTCCAGGATCAGGCGTTCCAGTTCGAGCGCGACCGTTTGGTCGTGGTTGCCCGCCGTCCCGCCGCCGCCGTCCTCTGCCACCGGTCCGTCCCCGTGCGGTTGCCGCACTTGCCTCGTTTCCTACCTGTCCGGGCGCGCCGCCCGCCACCCGGGCGGGCAGTGGCGCGCCTCACACCGCTGCCAGGTGGAATGTTCGCACGGAATCCCGTGATCCGGGGCATCCGCCCGAGTCAAGGGGAGGTGAAGACTGCCGTTCAGGGGGCTTCGGGGCGGACGTGCACCACGTCCCCCGCGCCGACCGCCCGGCGCGCGCCGTCGGCGGTACGGACCACCAGGCGGCCGTCCCCGTCGATCGCCACCGCCTCGCCGACCAGCTCGCGGTCGCCCGGCAGGTGCACCTTCACCCGGCGGCCCAGGGTGGTGCAGCGGTCCACGTACGCGCGCATCAGGTCGCTCGCGTGCGGGTCCCCCGCCGCGGCCGTCCACTCGCGGTACAGCTCGGCGAACTCGCGCAGCAGGGCGCGCAGCAGGACGGAGCGGTCGGTGGTCTCGGCGCCCGCCAGCGCGAGCGAGGCGGCGGTGGGGACGGGCAGCTCCTCCGCGCGCAGCGAGACGTTCAGCCCCATCCCGGCCACCACCGCGCCGCCGCTGAGCTCGGTGAGGATGCCGCCGAGCTTGCGCTCCGCGCCGTCGATCTCCACCTGCAGGTCATTGGGCCACTTCAACCCGGCCTCGACCCCGGCCACCCGGCCGAGCGTGCTGGCGGCGGCCACCCCGACCAGGATCGGCAGCCAGCCGTACCGCTCGACCGGCACCTCCTCGGGGCGCAGCAGGAAGGACAGGAACAGCCCGGAGCGGGCCGGGGCGCTCCACTGCCGGTCCAGCCGCCCGCGCGCGGCGCTCTGCGCCTCGGCGACCAGCACCGCGCCCTGCGGGGCACCGGCCCGGGCCCGCTCGGCGAGGTCGGTGTTGGTGGAGCCGGTCTCGGCGACGACGTCCAGCGAGGTCCAGAGCCCGCCCGGGACGACCAGGTCCCGGCGCAGCGCCTCCTCGTCCAGCGGCGGCCGGTCCAGGTCGGTCCAGGGGGACGGTCCGGTACGGCCGAAGCCGCGCAGTCCGCTGCGGCGGGGGGTGTCGGGTGCGGTCATGGGCAGCAGACTAGAGGCGTAGTCCGCCTTATCGTCCCGCATGACGCGCGTTAACACACTGTGTCGATGGCCATAACGCCAGGACATGCCACATCGCCCTGCGCGCTGGCTACGCTACCCAACGGTAGTTCGCAGCGCCGCCCTGCCCTCATGCGCGAGCCCCCAACGCCGGCCCGCACGCAATCGAACAGGCCGCGGCCCATGATCAGGGAGAGCCACCGCATGACCGAGGCCCCGTACGACCCCCACACCACCGCAGGCAAGCTCGCCGACCTGCGGCGCAGGCTGGACGAGGCGGTGCACTCCGGCTCGGCCAAGGCCGTGGAGAAGCAGCACGCCAAGGGCAAGCTGACCGCCCGCGAGCGGGTCGTGGAGCTGCTGGACGAGGACTCCTTCGTCGAGTTCGACGAGTTCGCACGGCACCGCTCGACCAACTTCGGCCAGGAGAAGAACCGCCCGTACGGCGACGGCGTGGTGACCGGCTACGGCACCGTCGACGGCCGCCAGGTCGCGGTCTTCGCCCAGGACTTCACCGTCTTCGGCGGTTCGCTCGGCGAGGTCTTCGGAGAGAAGATCGTCAAGGTGATGGACTTCGCGCTGAAGACCGGCTGCCCGGTCATCGGCATCAACGACTCCGGCGGCGCCCGGATCCAGGAGGGCGTGGTCTCGCTCGGCCTGTACGGCGAGATCTTCCGCCGCAACGTGCACGCCTCGGGCGTCATCCCGCAGATCTCGCTGATCATGGGCCCCTGCGCCGGCGGCGCGGTCTACTCCCCCGCGATCACCGACTTCGTGGTGATGGCCGACCAGACCTCGCACATGTTCATCACCGGCCCGGACGTGATCAAGACCGTGACCGGCGAGGACGTCGGCATGGAGGAGCTGGGCGGCGCCCGCACCCACAACACCAAGTCCGGCAACGCCCACTACCTGGCCACGGACGAGAAGGAGGCGGTCGAGTACGTCAAGAGCCTGCTCTCGTACCTGCCCTCCAACAACCTGAGCGACCCGCCGTCCTACCCCGAGCAGGCCGACCTGTCGATCACCGACGAGGACCTCGAACTCGACACGATCGTGCCGGACTCGGCGAACCAGCCGTACGACATGCGCAAGGTGATCGAGCACATCGTCGACGACGGCGAGTTCCTGGAGACCCAGCCGCTGTACGCGGGCAACATCATCACCGGCTTCGGCCGGGTCGAGGGCCACCCGGTCGGCATCGTCGGCAACCAGCCGATGGACCTGGCCGGCTGCCTGGACATCAACGCCAGCGAGAAGGCCGCGCGCTTCATCCGCACCTGCGACTCCTTCAACATCCCGGTGCTGACCTTCGTCGACGTGCCCGGCTTCCTGCCCGGCACCGAGCAGGAGTGGGACGGCATCATCCGCCGCGGCGCCAAGCTGATCTACGCCTACGCCGAGGCCACCGTCCCGCTGGTCACCGTGATCACCCGCAAGGCCTTCGGCGGCGCGTACGACGTCATGGGCTCCAAGCACCTGGGCGCCGACCTCAACCTGGCCTGGCCGACCGCCCAGATCGCGGTGATGGGCGCGCAGGGCGCGGTCAACATCCTGCACCGCCGGGAGATCGCCGAGGCCGAGGCGGCCGGCGCCGTCGAGGAGAAGCGGGCCGAGCTGATCGCCTCGTACGAGGACACCCTGCTGAACCCGTACCTGGCCGCCGAGCGCGGCTACGTCGATGCGGTGATCGCCCCGAGCGAGACCCGTCGGCACATCGTCCGGGGTCTGCGGGCCCTGCGCGGCAAGCGCGAGGTGCTGCCGCCCAAGAAGCACGGCAACATCCCCCTGTAGGCCCCATCCCTGTCGGGAGAGAACACGCCATGTCCCCGATCCACGTGCTGCACGGGCAGCCGACCCCCGAGGAGCTCGCCACCGTCCTGGCGGTGGTCCAGGCCCGGGCAGCCGCCGCGCAGGCCGCCGCCGAGGCGGCGCGCCAGGCCGGCGTCGGCCCGGCCTCCCCCTGGAACGACCGCTCCCGCCTGCTCCGCCCCGCCGTCCACCCGGGCGTCAACGCCTGGCGGACGTCGGGCTGGGCGCACTGAGTTGACGCGCGCAGCGCAGGAAGTCGGCCCGTCCGACTTCCTGCGCTGTGCTAGTCGCCCGCTCGCCTCCGGGGCTGTTTTTTCGCCCGCTCGCCTCCGGGGCGCTTGGACCCGGTGCCGACGGTCGGCGCTCCGGCGCTCGTGCCTCGCTTGTCGCTTCTCCCTTTCGGCACCGGCGCGCCCCTTCGGCTCGGGGCGGGCCCTTCGGCTCGGGGCGGGAATCCCAGCGCGCCCCTTCGGCTCGGCTCAGGACGGTTGCCTTCCCGTCCGACCGCCGGCGTCGCCCGAAACCTGAGTACGGATACTCAGGCGCCCGGCCCCCGCGCGGCGCACTCTGGACAGGTGCTCTGGTCAGACCCCCGCGATGAGCCCTCGCCCGAGGCCCGCCGCATGCAGGAACGGATGCAGCGGGCCGGCAAGGTGCTCGCCGCCCTGGTGCTGGTGGGCGCCGTCCTGATCATGATCGCCCGGTCGTTCACCTGAGCCGTTCACCCGAACGGCGGACACCGGCACCCCCTACCCTGGTGGGCATGACCGACCAGCGCCCCCTCGTCCTCGCCTCCGCCTCCCCCGCCCGCCTCGGGCTGCTGCGCCAGGCGGGGCTCGACCCCCGCGTAGTGGTCAGCGGTGTCGACGAGGACGCGATCAGCGCCGCCTCCCCCGCCGAGCTCGCCCTCGTCCTGGCCGAGGCCAAGGCGAAGGCCGTCGCCGCCGAACTGACCGCCGGCGAGCTGGTGATCGGCTGCGACTCCGTCCTGGAGCTGGACGGCGAGGCCCTCGGCAAGCCCGCCGACGCCGCCGAGGCGCTGGCCCGCTGGCAGTCGATGCGCGGCCGCGCCGGCGTGCTGCGCACCGGCCACTGCGTGATCGACACCGTCACCGGTCGGCAGTCCTCGGCGACCGCCTCCACCACCGTCCGCTTCGGCACCCCGGACGACGAGGAGATCGCGGCCTACGTGGCCTCCGGCGAACCGCTGCACGTGGCCGGGGCGTTCACCCTGGACGGCCGCTCGGCGCCGTTCATCGACGGCATCGACGGCGACCCGGGCAACGTCATCGGCCTGTCCCTGCCGCTGCTGCGCCGGCTGCTCGCCGACCTGGACGTCCGGCTGGTCGATCTCTGGGCCTGAAGGCCGGGGCCGATCCGTGGACCGAGCAGCCTGCCGCACCCGGCCGGTGCACCCCTAAGCTGAGCGGCGTTCGAACGGGGAGGGAACGCGGCGATGACCGACAGCGTGCTCAACGTGGTGCTCGGCCTGGTGGCCAGCGCCATCAGCGCCGGCCTGGGCTGGCTGGCCCAGGCCCTGCGGCGGCGCCGCAGGATCGAACGGGTGCGGGGATTCCTCGGGCTGCCGTCCGGCAGCGAGTGCCTGATCGTGGTGCCCCGCAGCATCGGGACGGGCTCGCACGCGCACACCGTGACCCGCCGGGACGCCTACGCGCTGATGTGGCTGGCCGGGCTGGTCGAGGAGTGCGGCGCCCGGCCCGAACTGGTCGCCCACGACGCCGCGCACCGCGGCCTGGGCACCAAGACCGAGCTGTGCCTGGGCGGTCCGGTCAGCAACGACCGGATGGCCGCCCACCTGGCCTGGGGCCTGCCGGGGGTGCTGGTCACCTCCGGCCCCGGTCCGGGCAGCAACGTGCTCGTGGTGGGCGACCGCGACTTCCGCGCCGACCAGGACCAGGCGCACACCCTGCTGGCCCGGATCGCCACCCCGGACGACGGCCGGCCGGTGTTCCTGATCTCCGGCCAGACCGGCACCGCCAACCAGGCCGGGGTGCGCTACCTGGTCTCCCACCACCGCGAACTCGCCCGTAAGTACGGCCGGAACGGAACGTTCGCGCTCGTCCTGCGGGTGGTCAACCCGGAGGCGTACGGGCCGGACATGGTGGAGCTCGTCGCCGACGTGACGGCCGAGGCGCTGCGGCGCCCCGCCGCCGCCTCGACCACGGCTTAAGCGGGCTGCGGGAAGGTGTGTCCCATGACACCGTCCCGCCACGCCGCCCGCCGGTCACCCACCGTCGACCGCCTCGGTCCCACCGCACCGGCCTCGACCTGCGAAGTCGCCACAAGGGCGGTGTCCGGGGCCCGAATTCCCATCACCGAGCGTGTGGGATAGTTCACAACCTGGGGCTACTCGCCGGTACTGCCCAGGAATCCATAAACTCAACGAGGTTCAAGAAGGGAGCCACAGTGCGCAAGGTGCTCATCGCCAACCGCGGGGAAATCGCCGTCCGCGTCGCCCGGGCCTGCTCGGACGCCGGTATCGCCAGCGTCGCCGTCTACGCCGAGCCGGACCGGGATGCGCTGCACGTCCGCGCGGCCGACGAGGCTTACGCGCTGGGTGGTGACACCCCCGGCACCAGTTACCTCGACATCGCCAAGGTCCTCAAGGCCGCCGAGGACGCCGGCGCGGACGCCGTCCACCCCGGCTACGGGTTCCTGTCGGAGAACGCCGACTTCGCCCAGGCCGTCATCGACGCGGGTCTGACCTGGATCGGCCCGCCGCCGCAGGCCATCCGCGACCTCGGTGACAAGGTCACCGCCCGTCACGTCGCCCAGCGCGCCGGCGCCCCGCTGGTGGCCGGCACCCCGGACCCGGTCTCGGGTGCGGACGAGGTCGTCGCGTTCGCGCAGGAGCACGGCCTGCCGGTCGCCATCAAGGCGGCGTTCGGCGGCGGCGGCCGCGGCCTCAAGGTCGCCCGCACCCTGGAGGAGATCCCGGAGCTGTACGAGTCCGCGGTGCGCGAGGCGGTCGCCGCCTTCGGTCGCGGCGAGTGCTTCGTCGAGCGCTACCTGGACAACCCGCGGCACGTGGAGACCCAGTGCCTCGCGGACAAGCACGGCAACGTGGTGGTCGTCTCCACCCGTGACTGCTCGCTGCAGCGCCGGCACCAGAAGCTGGTCGAGGAGGCGCCCGCGCCGTTCCTGACCCCGGAGCAGAACGCCGAGCTGTACCGCGCGTCGAAGGCCATCCTGAAGGAGGCCGGCTACGAGGGCGCCGGGACCTGCGAGTTCCTGGTGGCGACGGACGGCACGATCTCCTTCCTGGAGGTCAACACCCGTCTGCAGGTGGAGCACCCGGTCACCGAGGAGGTCACCGGGATCGACCTGGTCCGCGAGATGTTCCGGATCGCCGACGGCGAGGAACTCGGCTACGGCGACCCGGAGGTGCGCGGCCACTCCTTCGAGTTCCGCATCAACGGCGAGGACCCGGGCCGCAACTTCCTGCCCGCGCCCGGCACCGTGACGCTGTTCGCCCCGCCGTCCGGCCCGGGCGTGCGCCTGGACTCCGGCGTGGAGACCGGCTCGGTCATCGGCCCGGCCTGGGACTCGCTGCTGGCCAAGCTGATCGTCTCCGGCCGTGACCGCAAGCAGGCTCTGGAGCGGGCCAAGCGCGCGCTGAACGAGTTCAAGGTGGAGGGCATGGCCACCGCCATCCCGTTCCACCAGGCGGTCGTCACCGACCCGGCGTTCGCGCCCGAGGTGCACGGCAGCGACGAGCCGTTCACGATCTACACCCGCTGGATCGAGACCGAGTTCAACAACACCATCCCGGCGTTCGCGGGCTCGGCCGGCGAGGCCGAGGAGGCCGAGACCCGGGAGACCGTGGTCGTCGAGGTCGGTGGCAAGCGGATCGAGGTCTCGCTGCCGTCCTCGCTGGGCGTATCGACGGCGCCGGCGGCCGGTGCGGCGGGTGCCGCCAAGGCCAAGCGCCGGGTGGGCGCCAAGAAGGCCGGCTCGGCCGTCAGCGGTGACACCCTGGCCTCGCCGATGCAGGGCACCATCGTCAAGGTCGCCGTCGAGGAGGGCCAGGTCGTCGCCGAGGGCGAGCTGATCGTGGTCCTGGAGGCGATGAAGATGGAGCAGCCGCTGAACGCCCACAAGTCGGGCACCGTCGTCGGCCTCAAGGCCGAGGTGGGCGCGAGCGTCAGCAGCGGCGCCGCGCTCTGCGAGATCAAGGACTGACCGAGGCCGTAGCGGTTCGGGCCCCGGCGGAATCGGGGGCCGACCCGCGGTCGTCAATCCTTCGACCGGTCCGTACTCCCTTCGGGGGTGCGGACCGGTCGTGTTTCCCGGTCGTACGAGCGACGGCCTCAGCGCCCCCGCGGCAGGCCCAGCTCGGCCAGCCGGACCGGCATCCCGCCCGGGCCGACCGGCCCGCCGTGCGCCCCGGGGCGGCGCTGGCCGGGCAGCGGGGCGCCGCCGGGGCCCTGGGCGGGGCGGCGGCCCATCGGGCCGGGCTGGGTCTGGTGGACCGGGCCGCTGCCCGTGCCGTGCACCGGGGCGTCGCCGGGGACCACGCCGATCGGCGCCAGGTCGATCTGCACCCCGCAGTCGGCCAGCGCGTCCAGCTCGCGGGCGGTGGCGTCGTCGGCGGTGGCCTGCTCGTCGGTGACCAGCCGGGTGATGGTCTCGGTGGCCACGGTCTGGAACATGCCGGCCGCGCCGAGCTTGGTGTGGTCGGCGAGGACGATGACCTCGGCGGCCGCCAGCACCATTGCCCGGTCCACGCTCGCGGACAGCATGTTCGCGGTCGACAGCCCACGCTCGGCGGTCAGCCCGCTGCCTGAGATGAAGGCCTTGGTGACCCGCAGCCCCTGCAGCGACTGCTCGGCGCCGCTGCCCACCAGCGCGTAGTTGGAGCCGCGCAGGGTGCCACCGGTCATCACCACCTCGACCCGGTTGGCGTGCGCCAGCGCCTGGGCGACCAGCAGCGAGTTGGTGACCACCGTCAGGCCGGGCACCCTGGCCAGCCTGCGGGCCAGCTCCTGGGTGGTGGTGCCGGCGCCGACCACCACCGCGTCGCCCTCCTCCACCAGCCCGGCGGCGAGGTCCGCGATGGCGCTCTTCTCCGCCGCGGACAGGTGGGTCTTCTGCGGGTAGCCGGGTTCGCGGCTGAAGCCGCCGGGGAGCACCGCGCCGCCGTGCCGGCGGTCGAGGAGCCCTTCTGCCTCCAGCGCCCGCACGTCGCGGCGCACGGTCACTTCGGAGGTCTGGACGACGCGGGCCAACTCCCGGAGCGAGACGGCTCCGTTGGCGCGCACCATTTCGAGGATCAACTGGCGACGTTCTGCTGCAAACACAGAACCGACGGTAACCCGCGTGACCGTCTGCTTTCAGGCGTTTGCAGCTAGTAGCGGGAATTGCTCGCGCACGAGCGGCGCGTGACCGTACAATACGCGCCGTCAATAGCCCGGGACCGCGCCCGCCGTCCGGGTGACGATCACTCATGCGCGAAGGGCGGCCGCCGATCGGCAGCCGCCCCCAACTTCACGCCTCGGGCTCAGGATTCGCCGTCGGCCCGCTTGCGGATGTGCAGCTGCCGCGCGGCCTCGGCGGTCGAGCCGGAGACCGACGGGTAGACGGTGAAGGCGCTGGCCACCTGTTCGACGGTCAGATTGGCGTCCACCGCGAGCGAGATCGAGTGGATCAGCTCGCTGGCCCGCGGGGCGACGACCACGCCGCCGACCACGATGCCGGTGCCCGGGCGGCAGAACAGCTTCACGAAGCCGTCCCGGATGCCCTGCATCTTCGCCCGCGGGTTGCCGCGCAGCGGGAGCTTGACCACGACGGCGTCCATCTTGCCGCACTCCACGTCGGCGGCGGTGTAGCCGACGGTGGCGATCTCCGGGTCGGTGAAGACGTTGGAGGCCACGGTCTTGAGGTTCAGCGGCTGCACCGCGTCGCCGAGCGCGTGGTACATCGCGATCCGGCCCTGCATGGCCGCCACCGAGGCGAGCATGAAGACGCCGGTGCAGTCGCCCGCCGCGTACACGCCCGGGGCGCTGGTGCGGGAGACCCGGTCGACCTGGATCTGACCCCAGTCGTTGAGCTTGACCCCGGCCTCCTCCAGGCCCATGCCGGCCGTGTTGGGGATCGAGCCGACCGCCATCAGGCAGTGGGTGCCCTCGATCACCTTGCCGTTGGAGAGGGTCACCTCGACCCGGTCGCCGATGCGCTTGGCGCTCTCGGCGCGCGAGCGGCTCATCACGTTCATGCCGCGGCGCCGGAAGACGTCCTCCAGCACCTCGGCGGCGTCCGGGTCCTCGCCCGGCAGCACCCGGTCACGGCTGGACACCAGCGTGACCTTGGAGCCGATCGCCTGGTAGGCGCCGGCGAACTCGGCGCCGGTCACACCGGAGCCGACCACGATCAGCTCGCGGGGCAGCTCCTCCAGGTCGTACACCTGGGTCCAGGTGAGGATCCGCTCGCCGTCCGGCTGGGCGTCCGGCAGCTCGCGCGGGTGGGCGCCGGTGGCGATCAGCACGGCGTCGGCGCGCAGCGACTGGACGCTGCCGTCGGGCCCGTCCACCAGCACCTCGCGGGAGCCGTCCACGGCCTGCCCGCCGGCGCCGAGCCGGCCCCGGCCGCGCAGCACGGTGACCCCGGCGCGGGTGACGGACTGGGTGATGTCGTGGGACTGCGCGATCGCCAGGCGCTTCACACGGCGGTTGACCTTGCCCAGGTCCACGCCGATGACCTTGCTCTCCGGCGCCTCGCCGGCGCCGTCCCGGGCGACCGTGATGCCCAGCTCCTCGTACGAGCTGTCGAAGGTGGTCATCACCTCCGCGGTCGCGATCAGGGTCTTCGACGGCACGCAGTCCGTGAGCACCGCCGATCCGCCCAGACCGTCGCGGTCGACGACGGTCACCTCCGCGCCGAGCTGAGCGGCCACCAGCGCCGCCTCGTAGCCGCCGGGTCCGCCACCGATGATCACGATCCGAGTCACGCTCACCATTGTCCCGCACGCCGAGAGCGCCGCCACAACGGGGTCCGGGCTCCGTACGGACGCACAACCGCCCGCCGCGTGCGCCGACCGGGCTACGCTGGCCCCCATGCCCCTTTACGCCGCGTATGCCACCAACCTCGATGCCCGGCAGATGACCCGCCGAGCCCCGCACTCCCCGCTGCGCGGCACGGGGTGGCTGGACGGCTGGCGGCTCACCTTCGGCGGCGAGCAGCTCGGCTGGGAGGGCTCGCTGGCCACCGTCGTCGAGGACGAGAAGCACCAGGTCTTCGTCTCGCTCTATGACATCGCGCCGATGGACGAGGAGGGCCTGGACCGCTGGGAGGGCGTCCAGCTCGGCATCTACCGCAAGACCAAGCTGCGCGCGCAGACCCTGGACGGCGACATCCAGGTCTGGACGTACGTACTCAACGACTACGAGGGCGGCCTGCCCGCGGCCCGCTACCTCGGGCTGATCGCCGACGCCGCGGAAAGCGCCGGCGCCCCGCACGACTACGTGATGGATCTGCGCCGCCGACCCTGCTGAACGCGCGCCTCCTTCTTTCTGTACGTATCAACGACCCGGTCACCCGAAAGGCGCCGCCGAGCTGTGTTTTCGGGTCAACCGGGTAACGATCCGGCACGCCGCGTCCGAATTTCTACGCGCGTAGCCGAAAGCCGTCTATCCTCGGACCCGTGAACGCTTCTCCTCAGTCGGTCGTCTCCGCCGACCCCTACGCCGCCGCCCAGGCCGCCGCCGAGCGCCTGCGCGAGCTGACCGGTGCCGAGCGGCACGACGTCGCCCTGGTGATGGGCTCCGGCTGGGTGCCGGCCGCCGACGCCCTGGGCGAGACCGTGGCCGAGTTCCCGGTCACCGAACTCCCGGGCTTCCCCGCCCCCGCCGTGGCCGGCCACGCCGGCAAGATCCGCTCGGTGAAGATCGGCGACAAGCGCGCCCTGATCTTCCTCGGGCGCAACCACTACTACGAGGGCCACGGCGTGGCCACCGTCGTCCACGGCGTGCGCACCGCCGCCGCGGCTGGCTGCGGCATCATCGTGCTGACCAACGGCTGTGGCGGCCTGCGCCAGGGCTGGACCCCCGGCCAGCCGGTCCTGATCAGCGACCACATCAACCTGACCGCGGACTCCCCGATCGTCGGCGCCAACTTCGTCGACCTCACCGACCTGTACTCCAAGCGCCTGCGCGCGCTGTGCCACGAGGTCGACCCGAGCCTGGACGAGGCCGTCTACGTCCAGTTCCGCGGCCCGCACTACGAGACCCCGGCCGAGGTCAACATGGCCCGGGTGATCGGCGGCGAGCTGGTCGGCATGTCCACCACCCTGGAGGCCATCGCCGCCCGCGAGGCCGGCGCCGAGGTGCTCGGCATCTCCCTGGTCACCAACCTGGCCGCCGGCATGACCGGCGAGCCGCTCAACCACGAAGAGGTGCTGGAGGCCGGCAAGGCCTCCGCCGAGCGCATGGGCGAGCTGCTGGCGAAGGTCCTGGAGCGGATCTGACGCCTCCCGGCGCAGAATCATGAGTGACGGGGCCCACGGGCGGCGTGATCCGCTGATCACGCCTTCCTGCGGGCCCCGTCCGCATGCCGCCCCGATGGAGCAGGCAACTTGACCTCGCCGCGCCCGAAGTCGCGACCGCCCTCTCTCGCGAGCGGGCATTTCTGCTTCACTGCCGGTTGCCGACCTGGATCACCAGCGGGGGACGGTGTGCCGCCCATCGGTCTTGCACCAGCTCCACAGACCTGACTTCCCGCCAGCCCGGCGGTAGACCTCGGTGAATACTTATCGCAACCGAGGCGACACAGAGAGTATCACCCGTTCAGACGCTCCGGGCCGTGTCCCGGGTATCCACTCAAGGAGTTGGGATGACGCAGGCACCCACCACCGAC
This sequence comes from Kitasatospora sp. NPDC048296, assembly GCF_043201815.1. Taxonomy (NCBI): domain Bacteria; kingdom Bacillati; phylum Actinomycetota; class Actinomycetes; order Kitasatosporales; family Streptomycetaceae; genus Kitasatospora; species Kitasatospora sp. NPDC048296. The sequence goes on along the minus strand of NZ_JBICZB010000004.1, from coordinate 218,166 downwards.
CTCCTCGCCCGGGCCCGCACCTGGCTGGCCGAGGACCCCGACCCGCAGACCCGCGAGGAGCTGACCGCCCTGCTGGCCCGGGCCGAGGCGCCGGAGGGCGAGGAGGACGGCAAGCTCGCCTGGGCCGAGCTCGCCGAGCGCTTCGCCGACCGCCTCCAGTTCGGCACCGCCGGCCTGCGCGGCGAACTGGGCGCCGGCCCCATGCGGATGAACCGCGCCGTGGTGATCCGGGCCGCCGCCGGCCTGGTCGCGTACGTCAAGAAGGAGAACCTGGGCGACCTGGTCGTCATCGGCTACGACGCCCGGCACAAGTCCTACGACTTCGCCCGCGACACCGCCGCCGTGGTGGTCGGGGCGGGCCTGCGGGCCGCGCTGCTGCCGCGCCCGCTGCCGACCCCGGTGCTCGCCTTCGCCGTCCGCCACCTGGGCGCGGCCGCCGGTGTGACCGTCACCGCCAGCCACAACCCGCCGCAGGACAACGGCTACAAGGTCTACCTGGGCGACGGCTCGCAGATCGTCCCGCCGGCCGACGCCGGCATCGCCGCCGAGATCGACGCGATCGGCTCGCTGAACGACGTCCCGCGCGCCGAGGAGGGCTGGGAGGTGCTCGGCGAGGACGTCATCGAGGCCTACCTGGCCCGGGCCGTCTCCATCGTCGACGAGCACAGCCCGCGCGAGCTGGACGTGGTCTACACCCCGATGCACGGCGTCGGCCGCGACACCCTGGTCGCCGCCTTCCGCCGGGCCGGCTTCGCGGCGCCCACCGTGGTCGCCGAGCAGGCCGAGCCCGACCCGGACTTCCCGACCGTGGCCTTCCCCAACCCGGAGGAGCCGGGGGCGATGGACCTCGCCTTCCGCACCGCCGCCGCGGTCGGCCCGGACATCGTGATCGCCAACGACCCGGACGCGGACCGCTGCGCGGTGGCCGTCCCCGCCAACGCCAACGCGGCCGGCAGCGGCAACGGCACCTCCGGCTGGCGGATGCTGCGCGGCGACGAGGTCGGCGCGCTGCTCGGCTCCGCCCTGGTCGCGAAGAAGGCCGAGGGCACCTTCGCCACCACCATCGTCTCCGCCACCCTGCTCGGCCGGATCGCCGAGGCCGCGGGCCTGGACTACGCCGAGACGCTGACCGGCTTCAAGTGGATCTCCCGCGCCGAGGGCCTGCGCTACGGCTACGAGGAGGCGCTCGGCTACTGCGTCGACCCGCAGGGCGTCCGGGACAAGGACGGCATCACCGCCGCCCTGCTGGTCGCCGAACTCGCCGCGACCCTCAAGAAGTCCGGCCGCACCCTGACCGACCTGCTGGACGACCTGGCGCTGGAGCACGGCCTGCACGCCACCGACCAGCTCTCCGTCCGGGTCCAGGACCTCTCGCTGATCGCCGACGCGATGCGCCGCCTGCGCGAGCAGCCCCCGACCGTCCTGGCCGGCCTGACCGTCACCCGCGCCGACGACCTCTCGGCCGGCTCCGCCGACCTGCCCCCCACCGACGGTCTGCGCTACTACCTCGCCGGCGAGTCCGTCCGCTCCGCGCGCATCGTGGTCCGCCCCTCCGGCACCGAGCCCAAGCTCAAGTGCTACCTGGAGGTCGTCCTCCCGGTCGCCAGCGCCGCCGACCTCGCCCCCACCCGCACCCGCGCCGCCGAACTCCTCGACACCATCAAGCAGGACCTCGCCCAGGCCGCGGGCATCTGACCCACCCCGTACGAAAGGGCCCGCCGGTGCGCGACCGGCGGGCCCTTTCGTACGTGTCGCTCGGGTCAGACCGTGATCACCGTGATCAGGGCGACGAGGCCCACCAGGGTGGGGGCGATGACCCACCAGCACCAGCGGACGACGACGGGGCCGGCGGCTTCCGGGCGGGTGGCGTTGCGTTCGGCCATCTCCTGGAGGAGGTCGGTGATCTGGTCGGACCAGGCGCGGGTGGGGTCCGGGGCGCCCTGGACGGCCGGGTTGGTCTGGCGGCCGAAGACCATGCCCATCCGGGAGGCGTGCTCGGCGGCGCCGCGGGTCTGGGCGCGGGTGGCGCGCTTGCGCTGGCGCAGGGAGACCGGGACGGCCCAGACCTGGTACTTCTTGTCGCCGGCGAGGAGCTCCACCGAGTAGCCCGCGCGCAGGGCGTCCACCGAGGCCCAGGGGGCGGTGATGGTCCGCCACGGGTTGCGGACGAGCAGGCGGCTGTTGTTGGCCCGCACCGCCGGGCGCAGGGTGTAGGCGATCACCGGGAGGGCGAACACCGGTACGGCCGCGAGGGCGACGTACGGGGTCTTCCCGCTGCCGGTCACCACGGCGTCGCCGATCAGCCAGGCGGCGACGGCCAGCAGGAACACGCCGGAGATGACGCCGGGGACGGAGCGGTACACGCGGTCCGCGTACTCGGGCTCCCCGTCGGGGGCGGCCGAGCCCTGGTGGGGCTTGCCGTCGGAATCGGTCATGGCGTCGATTCTGCCCCATGCCCCTCACCAGCAGGTCTCGGTCCGGCCACGAATGGCAGGCACCCTAGCGGTCGACTACGCGCGTAGATATGCTGGTCTGGTGACTATGTCCACTGTTGCAGCCAATGCCCCCGGCGTTGCGGGCAGCGGCCTCGCGGACGTTGCGGCGTCCGAGGCCTCGCTCCGCCGCTTTCTGCACGGCCTGCCCGGCGTCGACCAGGTCGGCCTGGAGGCGCGTGCCGCCGCCCTCGGTACCCGCTCGATCAAGGCCACGGCGAAGGCCAATGCCATCGACCTGGCGATCTCCATGATCGACCTGACCACGCTGGAGGGCGCGGACACGGTCGGCAAGGTGCGCGCCCTGTGCGCGAAGGGCAGGACCCCCGACCCGACCGACCCGACCACCCCGCGCGTCGCCGCCATCTGTGTCTATCCCGACATGGTCGCCACCGCGAAGGACGCCCTGCGCGGCACCGACGTCCAGGTCGCCTCCGTGGCCACCGCCTTCCCGGCCGGCCGCGCCGCCCTCCCGGTCAAGCTCGCCGACACCGCCGACGCGGTGGCCGCGGGCGCCGACGAGATCGACATGGTGATCGACCGCGGCGCCTTCCTCTCCGGCCGCTACCTCGACGTCTTCAACGAGATCGTCGCCGTCAAGGAGGCGTGCAAGCGCGCCGACGGCAGCTACGCCCACCTCAAGGTGATCTTCGAGACCGGCGAGCTGCAGACCTACGACAACGTGCGCCGCGTCTCCTGGCTGGCGATGCTGGCCGGCGCCGACTTCATCAAGACCTCCACCGGCAAGGTCGCCGTCAACGCGACCCCGCCGGTCACCCTGCTGATGCTGGAGGCGGTCCGCGACTTCCGCGCGCAGACCGGCGTCCAGGTCGGCGTGAAGCCCGCCGGTGGCATCAAGACCACCAAGGACGCCATGAAGTACCTGGTGATGGTCAACGAGACCCTCGGCGACGACTGGCTGACCCCGCACTGGTTCCGCTTCGGCGCCTCCAGCCTGCTCAACGACCTGCTGATGCAGCGCCAGAAGCTCACCACCGGACGCTACTCCGGCCCCGACTACGTGACGGTGGACTGATCACCATGGCCAAGAAGAAGAACATCGAGGAGCCCGTGCGCAAGGCCGGCCTCTTCGAGTACGCCCCGGCCCCCGAGTCCCCCGCCGCCGCGGGTGACATCGCCACCTCCTACGGCCACTTCATCGGCGGCGAGTTCGTCGACTCCTCCGGCAGCGAGGCCCTGAAGACGGTCAACCCGGCCACCGAGCAGGTGCTCGCCGAGTTCGCCCAGGGCACCGACGAGGACGTGGACCGCGCCGTCGCCGCCGCCCGCAAGGCCTTCGCCGACTGGTCGGCGCTGCCCGGCAGCGAGCGCGCCAAGTACCTGTTCCGGATCGCCCGGATCATCCAGGAGCGCAGCCGCGAGCTGGCCGTGCTGGAGTCGATCGACAACGGCAAGCCGATCCGCGAGACCCGTGACGTCGACCTGCCGCTGGTCGCCGCGCACTTCTTCTACTACGCCGGCTGGGCGGACAAGCTGGACTACGCCGGCTTCGGCCCGAACCCGAAGCCGCTGGGCGTGGCCGGCCAGGTCATCCCGTGGAACTTCCCGCTGCTGATGCTGGCGTGGAAGATCGCGCCCGCACTGGCGACCGGCAACACGGTCGTCCTGAAGCCGGCCGAGACCACCCCGCTGACGGCCCTGCGCTTCGCCGAGATCTGCCGCCAGGCCGGTCTGCCGAAGGGCGTCGTCAACATCGTCACCGGTGACGGCCGCACCGGCGCCGCGCTGACCTCCCACCCGGACGTCAACAAGGTCGCCTTCACCGGCTCCACCCCGGTCGGCCGGGCGATCGCCAAGCAGCTGGCCGGCACCCGCAAGAAGCTGTCGCTGGAGCTGGGCGGCAAGGCCGCCAACATCGTCTTCGACGACGCGCCGCTCGACCAGGCGGTCGAGGGCATCGTCAACGGCATCTTCTTCAACCAGGGCCACGTCTGCTGCGCGGGCTCGCGCCTGCTGGTCCAGGAGTCGATCCAGGACGAGCTGCTGGACGCCCTGAAGCGCCGGATGGGCACCCTGCGGGTCGGCGACCCGCTGGACAAGAACACCGACATCGGCGCCATCAACTCGGCCGAGCAGCTGGCCCGGATCACCGCGCTGACCGAGGCCGGCGAGGCCGAGGGCGCCGAGCGCTGGTCGCCGGCCTGCGAGCTGCCGGGCACCGGTTTCTGGTTCAAGCCGACCCTGTTCACCGGCGTCAGCCAGGCCCACCGGATCGCCCAGGAGGAGATCTTCGGCCCGGTGCTGTCGGTGCTGACCTTCCGCACCCCCGAAGAGGCGGTCGCGAAGGCCAACAACACCCCGTACGGCCTCTCCGCCGGCATCTGGACGGAGAAGGGCTCGCGCATCCTCTGGATGGCCAACAAGCTCAAGGCCGGTGTGGTCTGGGCCAACACCTTCAACAAGTTCGACCCGACCTCGCCGTTCGGCGGCTACAAGGAGTCGGGTTACGGCCGCGAGGGTGGCCGCCACGGTCTGGAGGCCTACCTCGATGTCTGATGTCGCGACGCGTCTTGACGTCTTCAAGACCTACAAGCTGTACGTCGGCGGGAAGTTCCCGCGCTCCGAGAGCGGGCGGGTGTACGAGGTGACCGACTCCAAGGGCGAGTGGCTCGCCAACGTCCCGCTGGGCACCCGCAAGGACACCCGCGACGCCGTCCTGGCCGCCCGCGCGGCGGTCAAGGGCTGGGCCGGCACCACCGCGTACAACCGCGGCCAGGTGCTGTACCGGGTGGCCGAGATGCTGCAGGGCCGGCGCGAGCAGTTCGCCGCCGAGGTGGCCGTCTCCGAGGGCATCGGCCCGAAGAAGGCCGCCGCGCTGGTGGACGCCGCGATCGACCGCTGGGTCTGGTACGCGGGCTGGACGGACAAGGTCGCCCAGATCGCGGGCGGCGCCAACCCGGTGGCCGGGCCGTACTTCAACCTCTCCACCCCGGAGCCGACCGGCGTGGTCGGGATCGTCGCGCCGCAGGCCGGGTACGGGCACTCGCTGCTCGGCCTGGTCTCGGTGATCGCCCCGGCGATCGCCACCGGCAACACGGTCGTGGTCGCGGCCGCCGCGGACGCCCCGCTGCCCGCGCTGTCGCTGGGCGAGGTGCTGGCCACCTCGGACGTCCCGGGCGGCGTGGTCAACATCATCTCGGGCCGGACCGCGGACATCGCCCCGACGCTGGCCTCGCACCAGGACGTCAACGCGCTGGACCTCACCGGCGCCATCGCCGCCGAGGGCCCCGGCGCGGCGCCCGCCCTGGAGGCCGCCGCCGCGGATACCCTGAAGCGGGTGGTCCGTCCGGAGCTGGACCCGTTCGCCCAGGACTGGACGAATGCGCCCGGTACGGACCGGCTACTCTCGTTCCTGGAGACGAAGACGGTCTGGCACCCGATGGGGATCTGACCCTCCGTCGCCGCTTCGTCACAACTCCACAGACTGGCCGTCCCCAGCGCCCTCTCCCCCCCAGGGCCCGGACGGTCATTGGACGGACCCGCACCTCTCCCCCCCTGGTGCGGGTCCGTCGGTGTTCCGGCGACTTGCGTCCCGCCACCGCCTACGAGCCGCCCGGAGCCGGAAGTTCTGCGCACACCGGTTTCGGCAACCGGCCCGGATGCGTCAGACTGGTGTCCCGTGAGTGACTCCCCCATGAATCCCGCCCCGCCGGCCCGTGCCCGGGTGATCCTGCTCTCCGGGCCCTCCGGATCGGGGAAGTCCTCGCTCGCCGAGCGCAGCGGTCTGCCGGTGCTCCAGCTCGACGACTTCTACAAGGACGGGGACGACCCGACCCTGCCCCGGCTGCCGGACGGCGCCGTGGACTGGGACTCCCCGCTCGCCTGGCACAGCGACCAGGCCGTCGCCGCGATCCGCGCGCTGTACGAGCACGGTCGCGCGGACGTGCCGGTGTACTCGATCCCGGACAACGGCCGGATCGACACCCGCACCCTGGACCTGGGCGGCGCGGCCGCGTTCATCGCGGAGGGCATCTTCGCCGCCGAGATCGTCGCGCGGTGCGCCGCCGAGGGCCTGCTCGGCGACGCCCTGTGCCTGCGCAACGGCGCGCTCACCACGGCCTGGCGCCGACTGCGCCGGGACGTCCGCGAGGGCCGCAAGTCGCTGCCGGTGCTGCTGCGCCGGGGCTACCGGCTGATGCGGGCCGAGCGCTCCATCGTCGGGCGGCAGGTCTCGCTGGGCTCGCACCCGTGCGCCGGGCCGGAGGCCGAGCGGCGGGTCCGCGCCGCGACCGGGCGGCGGGAGCTCTCAGCGGTCTGAGCCGCCGGAGGGGCCGCCCGGAGCAGTCCCCGCAGCGGCCCCTGGGGCCACCCCTGACGGCGGCCCCGGGTCCCTGGAACGAAAAGGACGACGGGCCCGGTGCGTCTCCCCCGCACCGGGCCCGTCGCCTTCCCCCGAACGGCTCTCGGCTCCCCACGGGCGCCGCTCCCCCGAGCCGGCGTCCCCGAACCGCAACCGTCCGCTACCCGTCCCCCGACGGGAGTCCTCTGTGAGTCCTACGCGACCAGCTCGCCGAACGCCCGGACGGTGTCGCCCGACTTGTTCAGGTGCTCGTCGTCGCGCAGCCGGCGCAGGGCGCGCCAGATGCTGCTCTTGACCGTGCCGACGCTGATCCCCAGCACGTCGGCGATCTCCGGGTCGGTCTTGCCCTCGTAGTACCGCAGCACCAGCATGGTCCGCTGGTTCTCCGGCAGCTTCGCCAGCGCCTGCCAGAGCACGGTGCGCAGCTCGGTGCCGCCCATCGCGTCGGTGTCGCCAGCCGTCTCCGGCAGCTCCTCGGTCGGGTACTCGTTGACCTTGCGGCGCCGCCAGGCGGAGATGTGCAGGTTGGTCATGGTGCGGCGGAGGTACCCGCCGACCGCGGCCTTGTCGGTGATCCGGCCCCAGGCCCGGTAGGTGCTGAAGAGCGCGCTCTGCAGCAGGTCCTCGGCCTCGTAGCGGTCACCGGTGAGGTGGTACGCCGTGGCGTACAGGGAGGCGCGGCGCTCGCGCACGTACGCGGTGAACTCCGTGATGTGGTCCTCCGCGACGGCCGGGTGCTCCCCCTGCGCGTCTCCCTGTCCCGCCTCGGTGGTGCGGGCCGGTGCGGGGTTCAGCCGCAGCAGCGTCGCACCGGCGGCCTCGCGGCCGGTCGGCTCCCCCGAACCGATCGTCCGCAGGCCGTTGTTCCCCCCGGTTCCCCTGGTCCCCCCGGTACCCCCCAGGGCGTCCTTGCCCTCGACGCGGACGGGGAGGATCCCCCGCAGCGTGAGGGTGTTGGCGGAGTCGACCGCACTCCCCAGTCGGCCGACTCCGTACAGCTCCCCCGTCCTGCCGCCGCCGCTCACCCGGCGTGCGACAGGGTTTCCACCGGTGCTGTGCGCGCACCCCCGTACGGTCACGGCACCGGAGTTCTCGTCGGTCCTGATCTCGTACCGGGTCCGATGGGTGGTCGCTGAGGAACGCGCGGTGCGGAGAGCCGGGTTGGTCCGGGTCTGAAGCGTGGCGTTCATCGTGCGCCCCCTTTGTCGGTACGAGCGGTTCCTGTTGCCGCCCTCCAGCCGGCCCTTGCGGCCCGCTGTCCTGCGGCGACATGGAAAATCCTGCCCGGCGGTTGTGATGGCGCTGTCCGTCGACTGTCACAGGGGTGTCACAGGGGTGGGCCTTTCGTCCCGGTCCGCCTCCCTCCGTACCGGACGCCGGTAGCCGCTCTTCCGGTTCCCGTACGGTCGGTGACCGGTGCTGGGGGTGATTCGACGCTCCCGGTGGGCCAAAATGGGGCCGTGCCTTTCCTCCTACTGATCGAGGACGACGACGCCATCCGGACCGGCCTCGAACTCGCCCTCACCCGCCAGGGCCACCGCGTGGCCACCGCCGCCTCCGGCGAGGACGGTCTGAAGCTCTTCAAGGAGCAGCGGCCCGACCTGATCGTGCTGGACGTGATGCTGCCCGGGATCGACGGCTTCGAGGTGTGCCGTCGGATCCGCCGCACCGACCAGTTGCCGATCATCCTGCTCACCGCGCGTTCGGACGACATCGACGTGGTCGTGGGCCTGGAGTCCGGCGCGGACGACTACGTGGTGAAGCCGGTGCAGCCGCGCGTCCTGGATGCCCGGATCCGGGCGGTGCTGCGGCGCGGGGAGCGGGAGAGCTCGGACTCCTCCGCGTACGGCAGCGTGGTGATCGACCGGGCCGCGATGACCGTCACCAAGGACGGCCAGGACCTCCAGCTCACCCCGACCGAGCTGCGGCTGCTGCTGGAGCTCAGCCGCCGCCCCGGCCAGGCGCTCTCCCGCCAGCAGCTGCTGCGGCTGGTCTGGGAGCACGACTACCTCGGCGACTCGCGCCTGGTGGACGCCTGTGTGCAGCGGCTGCGGGCGAAGGTCGAGGACGTGCCGTCCGCGCCGACGCTGATCCGCACCGTGCGCGGCGTCGGCTACCGACTGGACCCGCCGACGGTCTGACCGCTCATCCCAGGAATTCTGAACTCCCGTACGACGACAGGCTCTCGTGACTGACCATCAGCAGACTGCCCGACGGTTCTCCGCGGGCCGGTGGCGGAAGCTGCGCTCCCTGCGGGTGCGGCTGATCGCGGTGTTCGCGGCGGTCGCGCTGCTCGCCGCCGTCTCGGCCTCCGGCATCGCGTACTGGTTGAACCGCGACGCGGTGCTCAAGCGCGCCCAGGACACCGCGCTGAACGACTTCCGGGTCTCGCTCAGCCGAAACGTCTCCGACCTGCCACTGAACGCCAGCTGCCCGGAGCTCGCCACGCTGGCCTCCAACGTGGCGAGTTCCGGTCTGAGTTACGACGTGGTGGTGGTCGACCCGGCGCACCCGGAGTGCCCGGCCTCCTCGGACCCGCAGCACTACACGCTGGCCGACGTGCCGGCGGCGCTGCAGTCCACCGTCGCCAAGCCGCGCGAGGTCAGCGAGAGCAACCCGTACCCGTACCACCTGTACTGGCAGCGGCAGAACCTGGAGGGCCACCCGTTCGTGATCGGCGGCACCAAGGTGGTGCCGAACGGCCCGACGGCCTACGTGTTCAAGTCGCTGGAGAACGAGCGGGCCGATCTCAACACGCTGGGCTGGTCGCTGGCCATCGCGACACTGCTCGCACTGATCGGCTCGGCGCTGCTCGCCCAGGCCGCCTCGGCGACCGTGCTGCGGCCGGTCAAGCGGCTCGGTGAGGCGGCCCGACGGCTCGGCCAGGGACACCTGGACACCCGGCTGGAGGTCGAGGGCTCGGACGAACTCGCTGACCTGGCGCGGACGTTCAACCGGGCCGCGGAGTCGCTGCACGAGCAGGTCGAGGAGCTGAGCGCGCGCGAGGCGCAGAGCCGGCGGTTCGTCGCCGACATGTCGCACGAACTGCGCACCCCGCTGACCGCGATGACCGCGGTGACGGACATCCTGGAGGACGAGGCCGAGTCCCTGGACCCGATGATCGAGCCGGCCGTACGGCTCGTGGTGAGCGAGACCCGCCGGCTGTCCGACCTGGTGGAGAACCTGATGGAGGTGACCCGCTTCGACGCCGGCACCGCCAAGCTGGTCGCCGACGAGGTGGACATCGCCGACCTGATCATGTCCTGCATCGACGGCCGGGCCTGGTACGACGCGGTCGAACTGGACGCCCCGCGCGGCATCCTGGCCGTGGTCGACCCGCGCCGACTGGACGTGGTCTTCGCCAACCTGATCGGCAACGCGCTCAAGCACGGCGGCTCGCCGGTGCGGGTCAAGGTCCGGCAGACCGACGACTCGGTCGTGATCGAGGTCTCCGACAGCGGCCCCGGCATCCCGGAGGACGTGCTGCCGCACGTCTTCGACCGCTTCTACAAGGCCGACCGCGGGCGGGCCCGCTCCGAGGGCAGCGGCCTGGGGCTGTCCATCGCGATGGCCAACGCCCAGATCCACGGGGGGACGATCACCGCGGCGAACGGGGAGGTCGGCGCGGTGTTCACCCTGACGCTGCCGCTGACCCCGCCGCCTCCGCCGTCCGCCGGCGAGGCCGAGGACGGCCCCGTCGGCGACGCCGCCGAGCACAAGGACGCCACGTGACCTCCCCCACCCGCACCACCGTGCGCCGCACCGCCGGCGTGCTGCTCCTGCTCGTGCTGGCCTCCGGCTGCGGCATCCGGCCGACCGCCGTCCCGGTCGACGCCGGCGCGCCCGCCAGCCGGACCGCCTGCCCGGCCACCCCGCACATACCGACCGCCCTGGCCACGCCGTCCGGCCCGGTGTCCGCCGCGACCCCGGCCCGCGGCACGGCCGCCAAGGCGAGCGCGAGTCCGAGCCCCTCGCCCACCCCGGTGACGCCGGGCTCGCCGCCGCCGGACAACGTGTTCAGCGCGGTGCCGACGGCCTCCCCGTGCAAGTGAGGAGGCCGCGCGAAGGGGCGTGTCCGGGAATGTTCACGCCCGGCGTGGAACCGCTGCGCCACCGGGGCACGTCCTTCCCCCCGTGCAGCGAGATGGCACCAGGACACGCTACGAGCGTTCCGGCGCGCGGACCGAGACGAGGCCGGCGGCGGTCGTCCACCGTCCCCTCCGGCTGGCCGGGCTGGCGGGCCTGGCCCTCCACCTGACGCTGGCGCTCTGGCTGGTGCTCAGACCCCTGCCGGTGGCCTGGGTGTACGACGCCAACCTGACGCCGCTCGCCTCGCTCCGCTCCTCCACCACCTGGCAGGTGGTCGGCGAGTTCCTGCTGCTCGCCCCGCTCGGCGTCCTGCTCCCGCTGGCCGGCGGCCGGATCCGCGCCCCCTGGCTGCCGTCCTTCCTGCGCACCACCGGCGTCTCCGCCCTGCTGGCGACCGGCCTGGAGTTCCTCTCCTCCTGGACGCCCGGGCACGTCCTCAACGTGGACCACATACTGTTCGCCGTGATCGGCGTGGTGATCGCCCACCTCGCCCTCGTCCCCGGCCTGCGCCACCTGCTGCGGGAGCGCCGGCCCGAGCCGCGGGCACCGCGGGTCGCCGTCCTGGCCGGCCCGCCGGTGACCGCCGCCGTCGCCCCGACGGTGGCGGTCGCGCCCGTGGTCCGTCCGCGGGCCTACGCGGAGCCGACGCCGCCGGCGGGCTGAGGTTCCGCCCTCATCACCCGGCCGCCGACCTCGATCAGCCCGCCCGGGCGCGGCCCGGTCAGCAGCTGCGAGCCCCGGCCCTGGGTGATGGTCAGCGCCCGCCCGAGCCGGGCGGTCAGCAGCAGGGCGGCCGCGCCGGTCGCCTCGTCCTCGTCGATCCCGTCGCCCCGACCGGGGAAGGCCCGCGCCCGGACCGTACCGGCCGCCTCGTCCTGCCAGGCCCAGGCGTAGATCCACTCCCCGGGTGGCGGCACCCGGAGCCCGTCCACCTCGGCCGCCGAGCCGTACTGCCGCAGGGTGCGTCCCGGGGCCCACTCCGGCCGGGCCTCGATCCGGGTCAGCCCGCCGTCGCGCCGGACGGCCACCACCCCGGCGGGGGTGACCAGTCGGTCCACGCCGAGCAGCCAGGCCGTGCCGACGCAGGGGTGACCGGCGAAGGGCAGCCGCAGCGTCGGGGTGTAGATGTCGATCTCCCCGCGCTCCGGGTCGTCGACGAACACCGTCTCGCTGAAGCCGAGTTCGCGGGCGAGGGCCTGCCGCTCCGCCCGTTCCGGCACGGCGGAGCCGTCGCGCACCACCCCGAGTTCGTTGCCGTACCGCCCGTCGGGCCCGCAAAAGACCCGCAGCACCTCATAGTCAGTCATTTGCCACCTCGTCAATTGCCGTTCCGGCGCAGCGCAACGACACCGTGATGAAAAGACGACGACGGATGTCGGTCGCCTCCAGTACTGTGCGCTCTCGTCCCCGAACGGTTCTCGCCGTTTTTCTTCCTCTCACAGGAAACCCCCCTTGAACAATCTCGACTTCAGCGCCGAGCCGCTGTTCTCCTGGTACGTCGTCCTGCTGGCGCTCAGCGGCGCCATCATGCTGGTCCTCGGCGCCATCGGCGGCGGAACGAAGGCCGGCCTGCGGATCCTCAACGTGCTCTTCGGCCTCGGGTTCCTGGGCTACGCCTACTACCTCGCGTTCGTCTTCAAGGGCACCGAGTACATCCTCTTCTTCAAGGCGTTCATCCTGCCGGTCGCGATGATCGTGGCCTCGGTGAAGGCGATCGTCGAGCGCAACAACGCGAAGAACCGGCCGACGGCCCCGCCCGTCGGGGCGTACGGCCCCAACGCGCCGTACAACCCCAACGCGCAGCAGGCTCCGTTCAACCCGAACGCCCCGTACCAGCCGGGCCAGCCCGTCCCGCCGCAGGGTGCCGCGCCTGCCGCGCCGTACCAGCCGGGTGTCCCGTCGCAGCCGGTGGCGGACAACCCGTACGCCCAGCCGCAGCCGCCGCAGCAGCCGGCCGGCTGATCCCGCCGCACGAAGGCCGAAGGCCCGTCCGTCCCCGCTTCGCAGCGGGTGACGGGCGGGCCTTCGGACGTATCAGGTCACTTCCTCGCGCCCTGCGCGGCGTTGCGGCGGCGCGCGACGACCAGGGTTCCGATGCCGAGGGCGATCGCCATCGCGCCGGTGATCGCCATCGGGGCGGAGGAGGAGTCGTCGCCGGTGGAGGCCAGCCGAGTGCTGGTCGCGGCGGCCGGGGCGGAGCCTGCCGTCGGGTTCGGTGCGGCGGTGGTGACCAGGGCGGCCGGGGCAGCGGACGGGTCGGTGGTGGCGGCCGGGGTGGCCGGCGCCGCGTCCGCGTCGGTGGCCGGGGAGGCCGGGGCCGGGGTGCCGGTGGAGCCCGCGGCGGCCTCGATCCGGAAGGCGGCCTTCGGGCTGGTGGCGGCCCGCTCGGGCCGGCCCGGGCCGCCCAGGCTCCAGCCGTTGGCGAACACCGACTCGGCCGCCGCCGGTGCGGCCGTGGTCCAGGCGAGGCGCAGGTTGACCGTACGGGTCTCGCCGTTCGGCAGCGCGATGACGTCGGCGTCGTTCGAGCCGGTGAGCAGCCGCACGCCCAGCTGGCTGCCGGGGAGGTCGTGCCATTCCGGCGTGCCGGCGATCCAGTCGCCCGCCTGGGTCTGGAATTCGATCCTCACCATGTCCGCGCGGAGCAGGCCCTCACCCTGGAACACGATCGTCGGGACGATCCGAAGGTCCTTGCCGGTGTGGTTGCCGTAGACCACCTTGAACGGCCTCGCCTCGCCGCCCGCGATGAAGGAGGCGGGCACGCCCTCGACCTTCACGTCCGGGAGCCCGACCGGGGCCGGGGTGGTCGGGGTGCTGCTGACGACGGTGAAATTCGGGGCGCCACCGGAGGCCTGGGTGAAGCGCTGCTCCGGAGGCAGGGTCGGGTCCGAGACCGTCGCGGTGAGACCCGCGGAGGTCCAGCCGGGGGCGGCGTCGGCGGTGAAGGTCAGCCGCAGCCGGTAGGTGGCCTCGGCGCCGGCCGCCAGGTGCAGCTGGGTGGCGACCTCGTCCAGCTGCCAGAATCCGCCGGTGTCGACGTTGCTCGCCTTGCCGTCCTGCCACTGGGTGCTGCCGGGACGCTGGTACTCCAGCTTGAGCTGGCTCGGCTTGAGGCCGCTGCCGGCGGCCGCGACGCTGAACCCGGTCGTCACGTCCAGCTGGTGGTCCGCGGTGTTCTTGAGGGTCGAGGTGAACTCGACCGCGCTGCCCGCCGTCACCGTGGTCGGGAAGCCACTGGTGGTGATCACGACGGGCGAGGCCCAACCGTGCGGTGCCTGGGTGGGAACGCTGGTGGCCGGGGTGGTGGGCTCGGCCGTCGGGGTCGCGACGGCGGCGGGGGTGGTGGGCTCGGTCGTCGGGGTCGCGACGGCGGCCGGAGCCGAGGTCAGGGCGAGACCGGAGACCAGGGCGGCGGTGGCGGCTGCGGCGAGGAATCCGCGGGACTGACTGCGCAATGGAACCTCACGGAGGAATCGGGTGGAAACCCGAGAGAGTGCGAAATCGCAGGCGTGAGGGGCCGCTTGAGGCCGTGAAGGCGCCGCCGAATCGCCCCCCACCATCGGCTACCGCGGAATCATATCTCTCTGTCCGTACAGCTTTGCGAACGGGTTTTTCCACACCCGCGCGACCTTTGCCTCAGGGGTGTCCCTGAGGCGGACCCCGACTCCGGCCTACGCCTCCCCGGTGACCCGTCGGGGTGAAGAATCGCCTGGTGGGCGGAGGTTTCCGGCCCGGCGGCGGCGGAGCATGGAAGTACGCCCGCCGGACCGGCCGGACCGGGTCGCCACCGCCGAGGAGCCGACATGAGTGCCCGTCTCGCCCGCCCCCGTCACAACCGCGTCATCGCCGGCGTCTGCGCCGGGATCGCCGAGCGCTTCGGCCTGGCCCCGTGGACCGTCCGACTGATCTTCCTGCTCTCCTGCCTGCTCCCCGGCCCGCAGTTCCTGATCTACCTCGCCCTGTGGGTGCTGCTCCCCCAGGAGCCGTGATGCCGTACGGGCGGGCACGACGACGGGCCGCCCGCTCCCGGGGTCTCCGGGGGCGGGCGGCCCGTCGTCGTGCGGGCTGGGCGGATCAGCCCAGCGGCAGGCCCGGCAGGGTGTTGGCCAGCCCACCGACGGGGGTCTTGTCCAGGCCGGGGATGCCCGGAAGGGCCCCGCGCTGCTGGGTGATGCCGGCGACCGGGGCGGCCTCCGCGGCGGGCGCGGCCTGGCCGGCGGTCGGAGCCAGGGTGCCGAGCGTGCCGGCGACCTTGTCGCCGCCGGGCAGCTTGGCGGCGGTGTCGGCGAGCGCGCCGGTCACCGCGGGGTTCGTCACCGCGCCGGTGGGCAGCCCGAGGCCGCCGGTCGCCTGCCCGGCGGCCGCGGAGGCCGTGCCGGCGCCGACCGCCGCGATCGCGATGCCGAGCGCCGCGGTACCGGCGGCCTTGAGAGCCTGCTTCATGGTTCGTTCCCCTTGGATCCTCGTCGGTGGCCGACATCGCGCACGAAACCGGCGGACGGGCGACCGCCGCCACGGCCTGTCAGCGGTGACTGGCACACCGTAGTGAGAGGCTCGCGCGAGAACCAAAGGGCGTTCACTCACCCGAGTGAGTAGTCGGATGAACGCCAACTTCCCTACGGGGAAGTCGCGTTCATCCGACACAGAGCGGGGCGCCGGCTCAGCTGTTGGCGACGCCCGCGCTGAACAGCCACTCCGCCTTGAGCTCGGCGTAGCCCGGCTTGATCACGTCGTTGATCATCGCCAGCCGCTCGTCGAAGGGCAGGAACGCGGACTTCATCGCGTTCACCGTGAACCACTCCATGTCGCCCAGCGTGTAGCCGAAGGCGTCCACCAGGTGGCCGAACTCCTGGCTCATGCTGGTGCCGCTCATCAGCCGGTTGTCGGTGTTCACGGTGACCCGGAACTTCAGCCGGCTGAGCAGCCCGATCGGGTGCTCGGCGTACGAGGCGGCCGCCGCCGTCTGGAGGTTGGAGGTGGGGCACATCTCCAGCGGGATGCGCTTGTCGCGCACGTACGCGGCAAGCCGGCCGAGCTCGACGCTGCCGTCCTCGTTCACCGTGATGTCGTCGACGATCCGCACGCCGTGGCCGAGCCGGTCGGCACCGCAGCACTGCAGGGCCTCCCAGATCGACGGCAGGCCGAAGGCCTCGCCCGCGTGGATGGTGAAGTGGTTGTTCTCGCCCTTGAGGTAGTCGAAGGCGGCCTGGTGGCGGGTGGGGGGGTAGCCGGCCTCGGCGCCCGCGATGTCGAAGCCGACGACGCCCCGGTCCCGGTGGCGGTTGGCCAGCTCGGCGATCTCCTGCGAGCGGGCGGCGTGCCGCATCGCGGTGATCAGGGTGCCGATGCGGATCCGGTTGCCTGCCGCGCGGGCGTTGGCCTCGCCGAGGCGGAAGCCCTCCTGGACGGCCTCGACGACCTCGTCCAGGCTCAGGCCACCCTCCAGGTGCTGCTCGGGGGCGTAGCGGACCTCGGCGTACACGACGCCGTCGGCGGCCAGGTCCTCGGCGCAGTCGGCGGCGACCTTGATCAGGGCGTCACGGGTCTGCATGACGGCGCAGGTGTGCGCGAACGTCTCCAGGTAGCGGACCAGCGAGCCGGAGTCGGCGGCCTCGCGGAACCACTCGCCGAGTTCCTTGACGTCGGTGGTCGGGAGGCCTTCGTAGCCGGTCGCGGCGGCCAGCTCGACGACGGTCTCCGGACGCAGCCCGCCGTCCAGGTGGTCGTGCAGCAGGACCTTCGGCGCGCGGCGGATCTGGTCGGGGGTGGGGATGCGCGGGCCGGTGCCCGCGGTGGTGACGGGGATCTGCTTCTCCATTGCGGAAATATAGCCCCTACGCGCGTAGACCTACCACCGGGGACAGTACCGAATGGTCCAAACTCCACCCGGAATTCCTCCGACCGGTCCATACGATCCGCCAAATCAGTCGTGGTGCAGCAGCCGCCCCCGCCGGGACAGCACGAAGTCCCGGAACGCCGCCACCGGCGGGGTCAGCGGTCGCCCCGCCGCCCAGGCCAGGCCGATCGCCCGCCGGGTCCGCGGCGCGGTCACCTCCAGTTCCACCACCCCGGGCCGCGGCACCAGCGCCGGCGGCAGCAGCGCCACCCCCAGCCCGGCCGCCACCAGCCCGCGCAGCGTCTCGGTCTCCTCGCCCTCGAAGGCCAGCCGGGGCACGAACCCGGCCTGTGCGCAGAAGCCGTCCGTGATCATGCGCAGCCCGTACCCCTGCTCCAGCCCGACGAACGGCTCCTCGGCCACCTCCGCCAGCCGGATCCGCCGCCGGCCGGCCAGCCGGTGGTCGGCCGGGACCGCCAGGTGCAGCCGCTGCTCGTCCAGCGGCCGGGCGGTGAAGGCCGGGTCGTCCGGCAGCGGCGCGACCAGGCACAGGTCCAACTCCCCGGCTCGCAACCGCTCCAGCATCGCCATGCCGTAGTCCTGCACCAGCTGGAAGCGCACCTGCGGGTGCGCCGCCCGGAAGCCGCGCAGCAGCGCCGGGACGGCGTCCGGCCCCATCGTGTGCAGGAAGCCGAAGGCCACCCGCCCCGCCGCCGGATCCGCCTCCGCCCGGGCCGCCTCCGCACCGCGCTCCACTTCCGCCAGCGCCCGCTCCACCGAGGCCAGCAGCAGCCGGCCCGCCCTGGTCAGCCGGACCGTCCGGCCCTGACGGGCCAGCAGGTCCACCCCCAGCTCCTCCTCCAGCCGGGCCACCGCGCGCGACAGCGTCGGCTGCGGCACCCCGAGCAGCGCCGCCGCCTGCGTCACGTGCTCCAGCCGGGCCACCGCGGCGAACTGCGCCAGCCGGGGCGCCAGCAGGACGGCCGGCTCGTCCGGCCCCAACTCTGCTGCCCGGTACCGCTGCTCCGTACCGTCCGACACATCCGGCACCGCCATCGCGCCACCACCTCGACTCATACGCCAGTGCATCAATCATCCGCCCTTCATGCATTGGACGCATCAACCGCGCCGGGCCTACGGTCGACGACATGCAGCCCTCCGATACCAGGGCATCCGCGACCGCTCCGGATGCCCGCGCCGCCGCCCCCACCGCCCCCGCCCCGGACGACCGCCACCGCCCCGGCCAGCGCGACTTCCGCCGCGCCAACCTCGCCCTGTTCGCCGCCGGGATCGCGACCTTCGTCCTGCTCTACTCCACCCAGGGCCTGCTGCCGATCCTCTCGGCCGACCTCGACCTCACCCCCGGTCAGGCCAGCTGGACGGCCTCCGCCGCCACCCTCGGCCTCGCCCTCGGGCTGCTCCCGGCCAGCGCGCTGTCCGACAAGTACGGCCGCACCGCGGTGATGACGGCCTCCACCCTCGCCGCCACCGCCCTCGCCGTCGCCCTGCCCTTCGCGCCCGACCTCACCACCCTCGTCGCGCTGCGCGTCCTGCAGGGCGCCGCCCTCGCCGGACTGCCCGCCACCGCGATGGCCTACCTCGCCGAGGAGGTCCACCCCAGCGCGCTGGCCTCCGCGATGGGCCTGTACGTGGCCGGCAACAGCATCGGCGGCATGGGCGGCCGACTGCTCTCCGGCTGGACCGCCGCCGCCTTCGGCTGGCGCTGGGGCATGGCCGCCTCCGCCGCCCTCGCGCTGCTGGCCGCGCTCGCCTTCCGGCTGCTGATCCCCGCCGCCCGGCACTTCACCCCGACCCCGGTGGACGCCCGCGCGCTCGCCCGGACGGTCGGGCGGCACCTGCGCAACCCGCTGCTGGTGCGGCTGTACGCGCTCGGCACGCTGTTCATGGCCGTGTTCGGCGCGGTCTACAACACCGTCGGCTACCGGCTGATCTCCGCACCGTTCCACCTGCCGGAGTCGGTCGCCGCCTCGATCTTCGTGGTCTACCTGGTCGGCACCGGCACCTCCGCCGCGGCCGGCCGCCTCTCCCGCCGCCTCGGCCGCCGCGGCGCCCTCTACGTCTCCATCGGCGTCACCGCCGCCGGCCTGCTGCTCTCCCTCGCCGACTCGCTGCTCTGCGCGCTGCTCGGCCTGGTGCTGATCACCGCCGGCTTCTTCGCCGGCCACGCCACGGCTTCCTCCGCCGTCGGCCGCACCGCCACCGAGGGCCGTGCCCAGGCCTCCGCCCTCTACCTGATCGCCTACTACCTCGGCAACAGCCTCGGCGGCACCCTCGGCGCCGACGCCTACCACGCCACCGGCTGGCCCGGCGCCGCCACCGTCGGCCTCACCGCCATGACCCTCGCCGCCGCCGTCACCCTCTACGCCACCCGCCGGGCGCATACCACGAGGCGAGCGGTCGCGGACGCTTGACAGTGGACGCCGATACACTCCGGGTATGAGCATCGATCCTGCTGCGTACACCAGGCTGCTTGAAATCGCGGATCAGCTGCCGAAGGTGCCGGGGATAGGGAAGATTGAGATCGCCGACGGTCAGATTGTCATGATGATGTCGCCGGTGAAACGCCACGAGCTCGCCGTGCTGCGCATCGCCCGACAGCTCAACGCCCAGCTGCCGTCCACTCACCCGGGTCACATCGCTTACCACGGTGCGGACTTGCAGGACGCCGGACTCGGTCAGCTGCGCAACCCGGATCTGATGGTCTTCCCCGAGGCGACCTTGGAGGGCGAGCAGCGAGCGGTTCTCCCGCACGAGGTAGTGCTCGTGGTGGAGATCGTGTCCGCCTCCAATCCCGAGAACGACTACCACAACAAGGTCCGCGACTACTCGGCCATGGGTATCCCGTTCTACCTGATCGTCGATCCCCGCACCGGCACCGGCATCGTGCATTCCGAGCTGGGCTACGAGTCCCGCGAGAAGTTCGTCTTCGGCGACAAGATCGCCGTCGGCCCCTGGACCCTCGACACCAGCGGGCTGCTCACGTACGCCTGACCCGGCGTACGTGAGCAGCCCTCACATCACTCAGGCGATGCGGTCGAGCACGATCGGGTTCGGGGTGAACGCCGTGCCGGCCGGGGCGACCTCGATGCCGCCCGCCAGCGCCTCGATGGCGTAGTCGTAGCGCTCCGGGGTGTCGGTGTGGAGGGTCAGCAGGGGCTGGCCGGCCACGACGGTGTCGCCGGGCTTGGCGTGCATCTCGACGCCGGCGCCGGCCTGGACCGGGTCCTCCTTGCGGGCGCGACCGGCGCCCAGGCGCCAGGCGCAGACGCCGACGGCGTAGGCGTCCAGCGTGGTGAGGACGCCGGAGGCGGGGGCGGGGATGACGTGCTGCTCGCGGGCGACCGGGAGCGGGGCGTCGACGTCGCCGCCCTGGGCGGCGATCATGCGGCGCCAGTGGTCCATCGCGGAGCCGTCGCGCAGGGCGTCGGCCGGGTCCTTGCCGTGCACGCCGGCCGCGGCGAGCATCTCGCGGGCGAGCGCGAGGGTGAGCTCGACGACGTCGGCCGGGCCGCCGCCCGCCAGGACCTCGACGGACTCACGGACCTCCAGCGCGTTGCCCGCGGTGAGGCCGAGCGGGGTGGACATGTCGGTGAGCAGGGCGACGGTGTTGACCCCGGCGGTGGTGCCCAGGCCGACCATGGTGCGGGCGAGTTCGCGGGCGTCGTCCAGGTTCTTCATGAAGGCGCCGGAGCCGACCTTGACGTCCAGGACCAGCGCGCCGGTGCCCTCGGCGATCTTCTTGGACATGATCGAGGAGGCGATCAGCGGGATGGCCTCGACGGTGCCGGTGACGTCGCGCAGCGCGTACAGCTTCTTGTCGGCGGGCGCGAGGCCGTCGCCGGCCGCGCAGATGACCGCGCCCGCGTCGCGCAGCACGTCCATCATCTCGTCGTTGGAGAGCAGGGCTCGCCAGCCGGGGATGGACTCCAGCTTGTCCAGGGTGCCGCCGGTGTGGCCGAGGCCGCGGCCGGACAGCTGCGGGACGGCCGCGCCGCAGGCGGCGACCAGCGGGGCGAGCGGGAGGGTGATCTTGTCGCCGACGCCGCCGGTGGAGTGCTTGTCGCTGGTGGGCAGCGGCAGCGAGGAGAAGTCCATCCGGACGCCGGAGCGGATCATGGCGTCGGTCCAGCGGCTGATCTCGCGCGGCTGCATGCCGTTCAGCAGGATCGCCATGGCCAGCGCGGACATCTGCTCGTCGGCGACCTCGCCGCGGGTGTAGGCGTCGATGACCCAGTCGATCTGAGCGTCGCTCAGCTCTCCGCGGTCGCGCTTGGTCCTGATGACGGAGATGGCGTCCATGCGTGCTCCAAGAGGGGTTTCAGATGCGTCGAACAGATGCGTCGAAAAGCGAAGAGTGCCGCGAGATGACCGGGTTACGGCCGACTCGCGACACTCTACGCGCGTAACAAGAAGGGATGCTAGAGCCGCTCCGGCCCGAACGCGTCGGGCAGAACCTCGCTCATCGGCTTCACGCCGGAGGCCAGGTCGATCAGCAGCTCGGGACCGCCGTGCTCGTACAGCAGCTGGCGGCAGCGCCCGCACGGCATCAGCAGCTCGCCCGCGCCGTCGACGCAGGTGAAGGCGACCAGCCGGCCGCCGCCGGAGGCGTGCAGCGCGGACACCAGCCCGCACTCGGCGCACAGCCCGAGCCCGTACGAGGCGTTCTCCACGTTGCAGCCGCTGACCAGCCGGCCGTCGTCGACCAGCGCGGCCGCGCCGACCGGGAACTTGCTGTACGGGGCGTACGCGTGGCCCATCGCCTCGCGCGCCGCCGCGCGCAGCCGCTCCCAGTCGATCGCGGGGGCGGTCACTTGCCCTGGCCCTTGCGGTAGATCTGGCCGTCGGCCTTGGGCATCCGCAGTCGTTGCGAGGCCAGCGAGAGCACCACCAGGGTGATCAGGTACGGCGTGGCGACGATCAGCGGACGCTGCACCTCATCGGTCAGCGCGTACCAGGCACCCAGGCCGCCGGCCACCACGAAGGAGATCACCGTCGCGGTGAACTTGCGGCGGTACAGCTGCCACAGGGCGAGCAGCGCCATCGCGATCGAGACGATCAGGATCAGCACGTGGACCGACTCCGGGTCGCGCAGCTGGAGGCTGTCGGTGAAGCCGAACAGGCCGGCGCCCATGGCGAGACCGCCGGGCATCCAGTTGCCGAAGATCATCGCCGCGAGGCCGATGAAGCCTCGGCCCAGGGTCTGGCCGTCCTTGTAGAAGTGCGCGGCGACCAGCGAGAGGTACGCACCGCCGAGGCCCGCGAAGGCGCCGGAGGCGATGACCGCCATGTACTTGTACTTGTAGACGTTGACGCCCAGCGACTCGGCCGCGGTCGGGTTCTCGCCGCAGGAGCGCAGCCGCAGGCCGAACACCGTGCGCCAGAGCAGGAAGTAGCTGGCCACGATCAGCGCGGCGGCCAGCACCACGACCACCGAGAGGTTGGTGACCAGACCGCCGAGCACGCCGGCCACGTCCGAGACGAGGAACCAGTGGTGGTTCTCGATGCTCTTCAGACCCGAGGACAGGCCCGGGACGGTGATGTACGGCAGCGGGTCCGCCGGCGGGGACTGGTTCTGCCCGGCGCCGAACGCGACGTAGTCCTTGTAGTAGATCCGGTTGATGTACGCGCAGATGCCGGGGATCAGCAGGTTGATACCGACGCCGGAGACGATGTGGTCGACGCCGAAGGTGACGGTGATGACCGCGTGCAGCAGGCCGCCGAGCGCACCGCCGAGCATGCCGGCCAGCAGACCGACCCACGGGTTGACCAGGTAGCCCGCCCAGGCGCCGCAGAAGGTACCGGCGACCATCATGCCTTCGAGGCCGATGTTGACCACGCCGGCCCGCTCGGACCAGAGACCGCCCAGACCGGCCATGCCGATCGGCACCGCGGCACTGAGCGCGGCGGTGATCTGACCGGAGGAGGTCAGCGAGTGGTTGCCGGTGGCCATGCCCACGGCGGCGACCAGGACCAGGGCGCCCGCGATCAGGAGCAGGACCACCGGCCAGGACAGCTTGCGCTTCTTCGCGGGCGCGCCCGACGCCTTCGGACGAGCAGCAGTGGCCGTGCTCACGCGGACACCTCCTTGTTCTCGTTGGCCGCCGCAGCCTGGGCGGCGAGCTGGGCGCCGACCCGCTTCTGCTGGCGGACCAGGCCGTAGCGGCGCACCAGCTCGTACGCGACGACGACGCAGATGACGATGGTGCCCTTCATGACGTCGACGATCTCGGAGGGGAACTCGCCGTTCTGGGGCAGTGGCAGCAGCGAACCGGTGACGTCCAGGAAAGCGAACAGCAGCGCCGCGAAGGCCATGCCGATCGGGCTGTTGCGGCCGAGCAGGGCGATCGAGATGCCCAGGAAGCCCAGGTTCTGCTGGAAGGTCTGCCCGTAGTAGAACGAGTTCTGGAGCAGCTCGGGCAGGCCGATCAGACCGGCGATCGCACCGGAGGTCGCCATCGAGATGATCACCATGCGCTTGACGTTCACGCCGGAGGCGGTCGCGGCGGACTCCGAGCGGCCGGTGGCGCGCAGGTCGAAGCCGAACCGGGTGCGGGTCAGCACGAACTGGAAGACCACACCGACCAGGGCGGCGATGAAGATGAAGCCCCAGAGCTGGCCGCCGGCCGTGTCCATGGAGAAGAAGTGGCTGGACTGCGAGACCGGGTCGGTCTGGATCGAGTTGCTGGTGCCGCTCACCTTCGGGGCGAAGACGCCCGGGACGAGCAGCAGACCGACGATCGCGACCGCGATCGAGTTCAGCATGATGGTCGAGATGACCTCGCTGACACCGCGGTAGACCTTCAGCAGACCGGCGATGCTCGCGTACAGGCCACCGACCAGCATGGCGGTGATCAGCAGCAGCGGGATCTGGATGAACGACGGCAGGTCGAGCTTGGCGCCGACGAAGGCCGCGAACAGCGCCGCGACCTTGTACTGGCCCTCGACGCCGATGTTGAACAGGTTCATCCGGAACCCGAACGCGGCGGCCGCGGCGGCCAGGTAGTAGGTGGTGGTCCGGTTGAGGATCAGCACCTGGCCGTCCGACTTGGTGGCGAACGTGATCATCACGTTCCACGCGTCGAACGGGTTCTTGCCCGAGGTCGCCAGCAGGACGGAGCAGATCGCGACGGACAGCACGACCGCGAGCACCGGCGCCGCCAGTGCGAGCACGATCCGCTCACCGCTGATCCGCTGCGCCAGGCTGCGCTTGGCGGCGGGATTGGGACTGGTCATGGGTTACTCCCCCGCCTGCGGGTCGTCGGCGGTGTCGGTGTGCGGGTGCTCACTCTCGGCCTCGGTGCCCTCGGCCGCGACGGCCTGCGCCTCGGCGACGGCCTCCGGCTCGGACTCGATGTGGCCGGCGGCGGCACCGGTCATCGCGGTGCCGAGGTCCTCGGCGGTGACGGTGGCCGGGTCGGCGTCGGCGACCAGGCGGCCGCGGTAGATGACCCGGATGGTGTCCGAGAGGCCGATCAGCTCGTCCAGGTCGGCAGAGATCAGCAGGACGGCCAGGCCCTCGCGCTGCGCGGTCCGGATGTGCTCCCAGATCTGGGCCTGCGCGCCGACGTCCACACCACGGGTCGGGTGCGCGGCGATCAGCAGCTTGGGCTGGTGGCTCATCTCGCGGCCGATGATCAGCTTCTGCTGGTTGCCGCCGGAGAGCGAGGCCGCGGTGACCTCGATGCCGGGGGTGCGGACGTCGTACTGCTCGACGATCCGCCAGGTGTCCTCGCGGGCGGCGGTCGGCTTGAGCAGCGGGCCGCTGGAGTTGGGCTCCTCGGTGACGTGGCCGAGGATGCGGTTCTCCCAGAGCGGGGCCTCCAGCAGCAGGCCGTGCCGGTGGCGGTCCTCGGGGATGTAGCCGATGCCGGCCTCGCGGCGGGCCCGGGTCTGGGTGCCGGAGAGGTCCTTGCCGTCCAGGGTGACGGTGCCGCCGTCCAGCGGCAGCATGCCCATGATGGCCTCGACCAGTTCGGCCTGGCCGTTGCCCTCGACGCCGGCGATGCCGAGGATCTCACCCTTGTGGATGCGCAGCGAGATGTCGTCCAGGACGACGCGCTCGATGCCCTCGGCGTCGGTCTTGGCGATCCGCATGCCCTCGACGTTGAGCATCTCGGTCGTGGTGACGGTCGACTCGCGGCTCTCCGGGGAGGGCAGCTCGGCGCCGACCATCATCTCGGCGAGCTGACGGGCCGTGACGGCCTTCGGGTCGGCGTCGCCGACCGTGGTGCCGCGCCGGATGACGCTGATCGCGTCGGCCACCGCGAGCACCTCGTGCAGCTTGTGCGAGATGAAGATGACGGTGACGCCCTCGGACTTGAGCTCGCGCAGGTTGTCGAACAGCGCGTCGACCTCCTGCGGGACCAGCACGGCCGTGGGCTCGTCGAGGATGAGGATCTTGGCGCCGCGGTACAGCACCTTGAGGATCTCGACGCGCTGGCGGTCGGCGACGCCGAGGTCCTCGACCAGGGCGTCCGGGCGCACGCCCAGGCCGTACTGGTCGGAGATCTCCTTGATCTTCGCCTTCGCCTTGGCGCCGATGCCGTGGAGCTTCTCGCCGCCGAGGACGACGTTCTCCAGCACCGTGAGGTTGTCGGCGAGCATGAAGTGCTGGTGCACCATGCCGATGCCGCGGGAGATGGCGTCGCCCGGGGTGTGGAACTCGCACTGCTCGCCGTTGATCGCGATGGTGCCCTCGTCCGGCTTCTGCATGCCGTAGAGGATCTTCATCAGCGTCGACTTGCCGGCGCCGTTCTCACCCATCAGGGCGTGCACGGTGCCCGTGCGGACGGTGAGGTTGATGTCGTGGTTGGCCACGACACCCGGGAAGCGCTTGGTGATGCCGCGCAGTTCGACGGCCGGTGTCGCCGTCCCCGCGCTGGGGGTGCCGTCCTTGCGCAGGGGGACGGGTTCGGATGCGGTGATGGCGATCTCCTGGTGGTCTGGAGGCGCGTCGTTGCGCTGGGAGGGCCAAAAGGTGGGGAAACGTGGAGACGGGACGGGGCCCGGGGGTACGCGTTGAGCGCACCCTGCCGGGCCCCTCCCGTTTACCGTGTCGATCATCGCGCCGCCGGGCAGGCGGCGACGCATGTCGCGTCCGAGACGCGCGGGCCTTACTGGGCCGGCGCGGTCGGGACGGTGGTGGCGCCGCTGGTGATGGCGTCGCCGGCGGCCTTCAGCTTGTCCTGGATGTCGTCGATCTTGCCGCCGGTGGTGGCGAGCGAGACACCGTTGGCCTTCAGGTCGAAGAGCTTGATGCCGGTGAACGGCGTGCCCTTCTTGACCGAGTCGATGTACGAGTACACCGCGGTGTCGACGTTCTTGACCATCGAGGTCAGGATGCTGTTCTTGAACTTCGCCAGGGCCGGCTGGCTGGCCTGGTCGGAGTCGACACCGATGGCGAGCTTGCCCGCGTTGGCGACGGCCTCGATGGAGCCGGCGCCGGACGAACCGGCGGCGGAGTAGATGACGTCCGCGCCCTTGTCGAGCTGGCCCTGCGCGGCCTCCTTGCCCTTGTCGGGCGAGGCGAAGCCGCTGAAGTCCGGCGGGGTCGTCAGGTAGGTGGTCTCGACCTGGATGTTCGGGTCGACGGACTTGGCGCCCGCCTTGTAACCGGCCTCGAACTTCTTGATCAGCTCGGACTGCACACCACCGATGAAGCCGATGTGGTGGGCCTTCGACTTGTTCGCGGCGGCGACACCGGCCAGGTACGAACCCTCCTGCTCGGCGAAGAGCAGCGAGGTGACGTTGGACGGCTGGTCCTTGTCGTTCGAGTCGATGATCGCGAACTTGACGTTCGGGTTGTCCTTGGCGACCTTGTCGACCGCCGGCTGGTAGACGAAGCCGACCGCGATGATGGTCTTGTAGCCGGCGTCGACCAGGTTCTTGAGGCGGGTCTCCTTGTCGGCCTCGGCCTCGCCCTGCTTGGCCTCGGCCTCGGTGACGGAGACGCCCAGGTCGGCCTTGGCCTTGTCCAGACCGCGGGCGGCGGAGTCGTTGAACGACTGGTCGCCACGACCACCGATGTCGTAGGCCATACCGACCTTCAGCGAGCCGTCACCGGACGCGGAGGAGGAGGTGTTGTCATTGCTCTTTGCGCCGCAAGCGGCGAGCGAGGCCATGCCCAGGGAACCCGAGAGCACAACCGCGGCGAGCTTCATTGAACGGCGCAAGGGAGTTTCTCCTTCTGACACGCAACCGTTTGGCGTGGTCGGACGCCACCGTAACGCGCGTAGAACACGGTTGGGTTACGGGCTGCCGGAGCGTTCGGGTTGTTATCAAACCGTGGTCTGAAGGCCCTCCGAAGGCTCCTTTTCCCGTACACGGACGGCGATCCGAGATTGGTTCGGTCCAGTTTACGGAACCGCCCGAAACTCCGGATCTCGCCAACGCGATCACGCACCGACCACAAGTCGCCGGTAAACGGTCAGTCCTGGTCATCCTCCAGAGCCAGCACCGCGAACAGTTCCACACCGACGCCGATCGCCCGCTCGTCCACGTCGAAGCGGCCCTGGTGCAGGTCGCGGACCGTGGGGTCGCCGGGGGCGCGGACGCCGAGCCGGGCCAGCGCGCCCGGGGCGTGCTCCAGGTACCAGGAGAAGTCCTCGCCACCGAGGCTCTGTTCGGTGCTCTCCACCACCTGGGCGCCGTCGCTCCCGAAGCGGGCGGTCATCGCGGCGTCCAGCCGGGCGACCGAGACCGCCTCGTTGACCACCGGCGGCACCCCGCGGTGGTAGTCCAGCGTCCACTTGGCCCGATTGGTCTCGGCGAGCTTGGCGATCAGCTCGTGCAGCAGGTCCGGCGCCTCGCGCCAGCCGTCCAGCTCCAGGCAGCGGACGGTGCCCTCCAGCTCGGCGTGCTGCGGGATGACGTTGGGCGCGGAGCCGGAGGCGATCCGGCCCCAGACCAGGCTGACGCCCCAGCGCGGGTCCATCCGGCGGGCCAGCGCGCCCGGGAGGTCGGCGGCCATCCTGGCGATCGCGGTCACCAGGTCGGTGGTCAGGTGCGGGCGGGCGGTGTGGCCGCCGGGCCCGTCCAGGTGCAGCACCAGGCGGTCGCAGGCCGAGGTGATCGCCCCGGTGCGCAGGGCGATCCGGCCGACCTCCACCTTCGGGTCGCAGTGCACCGCGAAGATCCGGCCGACACCGTCCATCCCGCCGGCCTTGATGACGTCCAGCGCGCCGCCGGGCATGACCTCCTCGGCGGGCTGGAACACCAGCCGGACGGGGCGGCGCAGCTCACCGGTGCGGGCGGCCTCGGCCAGCACCAGGCCGAGGCCGAGCACCACCGAGGTGTGCACGTCGTGGCCGCAGGCGTGGGCCCGGCCGGGGACGGTCGAGCGGTACGGGACGTCGGTCTTGGCGTCGTCGATCGGCAGCGCGTCGATGTCGGCGCGGAAGGCCAGGAACTCGGTGCCCGGGAGGGTGCCGGCCGGGACGATGTCCACCAGCAGACCGGTGCCGCCGGGCAGCACCCGCGGGTCCAGGCCCGCCGCCACCAGCCGGTCGCGCAGCAGGTTGGTGGTGCGGAACTCCTGGCGGCCCAGCTCCGGGTGCCGGTGCAGATCACGGCGGAAGGCGACCAGCTCGGGCTCCAGCCTGCTGACCCGGGCGCGCAGTTCGGCGGTGGGGCGTGCGGCGGCGAGGGTGGCGCCCGACTGAGCGGGCTCAGGACGGTTCATCTCCCCAAGACTAGGCCCGTTGGGGGGATTTGGCCCGACTTCCAGAAAATTAGTCCCCGGATGGGCGCATACCGGCCGGACAGGTGGGTATGACATCTCGTTTTAGTCGCCTTCCCCGGGTTGCTTGCCCTGTGCAACGATCACCCGGGCCGGTGGTCACGGCCACCGCCCACTTGACGGGCGCGGGATATTGACGGCTGTTCAGAATATCCGTTCTGCTCAGAAACGCTCCACCGGAACGTACGTCCCCCACACCCCGCGCAGCGCGTCGCAGACCTCGCCGACGGTGGCCCGAGCGGCCAGCGCCTCCTTCATCGGGTACAGCACGTTCTCCTGCCCCTCCGCGGTGCGGCGCAGCGCGTCCAGCGCCCGGGTGACGGCGGTCGAGGAGCGGTCGGCCCGCAGCCGGGCCAGCCGTTCGGCCTGCCGCCGTTCGATCGCCGGGTCCACCCGCAGCGGCTGGTACGGCTCCTCCTCGTCCAGCCGGAAGCGGTTCACGCCGACCACCGTCCGCTCGCCGGAGTCGGTCTCCTGCTGGAGGCGGTAGGCGGTTCGCTCGATCTCGCCCTTCTGGAAGCCCTGTTCGATCGCGGCCACCGCGCCGCCCCGTTCCTCGATCCGGGCCATCAGGGCCAGCGCGGCGGCCTCCACCCGATCGGTGAGCGACTCCACCGCGTAGGAACCGGCGAAGGGGTCGACGGTGGCGGTCACGTCGGTCTCGTGGGCGAGCACCTGCTGGGTGCGCAGCGCCAGCCGGGCGGCCTTCTCGGTGGGCAGCGCGATCGCCTCGTCGAAGCTGTTGGTGTGCAGCGACTGGGTGCCGCCGAACACCGCGGCCAGCGCCTGCACCGAGACCCGGACCAGGTTCACCTCGGGCTGCTGGGCGGTGAGCTGCACCCCGGCGGTCTGGGTGTGGAAGCGCAGCATCCGCGAGCGCGGGTCCTTCGCGCCGAACTCATCGCGCATGATCCCGGCCCAGATCCGGCGAGCGGCACGGAACTTCGCCACCTCCTCCAGCAGCGTGGTGCGGGCCACGAAGAAGAAGGAGAGCCGGGGCGCGAAGTCGTCCACCGCCATCCCGGCGGCGAGCGCGGTGCGGACGTAGGCGATGCCGTTGGCCAGGGTGAAGGCGATCTCCTGCGCCGGGTCGGCCCCGGCCTCGGCCATGTGGTAGCCGGAGATGGAGATGGTGTTCCAGCGCGGGATCTCGGCCCGGCAGTACCGGAACACGTCCGCGGCCAGCCGCAGCGAGGGCTGCGGCGGGAAGATGTAGGTGCCCCGGGCGATGTACTCCTTCAGCACGTCGTTCTGGACCGTGCCGGTGAGCGCGGACGGCGCCACCCCCTGGGCCTCGCCGACCAGCTGGTAGAGCAGCAGGAGCAGGGCGGCGGGCGCGTTGATGGTCATCGAGGTCGACACCTCTCCGAGCGGGATGCCGTCGAGGAGCACCGCCATGTCCTCGACGCTGTCCACCGCCACGCCCACCTTGCCGACCTCCCCGGCGGCGAGCGGCGCGTCCGAGTCGTAGCCCATCTGGGTGGGCAGGTCGAAGGCCACCGAGAGGCCGGTACCGCCGCCCGCGATCAGCTGCCGGTAGCGGGCGTTGGACTCGGCGGCGGTGCCGAAGCCCGCGTACTGGCGCATCGTCCACGGCCGGCCGGTGTACATCGTCGGGTAGACCCCCCGGGTGTACGGGTACTCGCCCGGTCGGCCCAGCCGGGTGTCCGGGTCCCAGCCGGCCAGCGCCTCGGGGCCGTACAGGGGCTCGATCGGGAAGCCCGATTCGGAAAGACGGGCGGATTCCGAAGGTCGGGCGGACTCGGTGCGGCGCGGCTCGGCTGCCATGGGTCCCTCCACGGGAACGGCGGGGCACAGGTCGGTCCTCGCAATCTAGGTCCTGGCCGGGCGGCGGGGGCGCAGACGCGGTTGAGATGATCGGGTGAACGACCGATGAGCCCCAGGGAGTGGCAATGACCGAGCAGAAGGTGGCCGTGGTCACCGGTGCCAGCAGCGGAATCGGCGCGGCGACCGCCCGCCGGCTGGCCGCCGAGGGCTTCGACGTGGTGCTGACCGCCCGCCGGACGGACCGGATCGAGGCACTGGCCAAGGAGATCGGCGGCCGGGGCGGTTCGGCGAGGGCGGTCACGCTGGACGTCACCGACCGCGCCGCCGTGGACGCCTTCGCGGCCGAGGCCGGCCGGGTGGACGTACTGGTGAACAACGCCGGCGGCGCGATCGGCGCCGAGACGGTCGAGCACGGCGACCCGGCCGACTGGCGGGCGATGTACGAGGTGAACGTGCTCGGCGTGCTGCACATGACGCAGGCGCTGCTGCCCGCGCTGCGCGCCACCGGCGACGGCACGGTGCTGGTGCTCTCCTCGACCGCCGCGCTGGCCGCGTACGAGGGCGGCGGCGGGTACGTCGCGGCCAAGCACGCCGCGCACACCATCGCGGCCACGCTGCGGCTGGAGCTGTGCGGGGAGCCGATCCGGGTGATCGAGATCGCGCCCGGCATGGTGAAGTCCGAGGGCTTCGCGGTCACCCGCTTCCGGGGCGACGAGGAGAAGGCCGCCGCCGTGTACGCGGGCGTGGCCGAGCCGCTGACCTCGGAGGACATCGCGGACACCGTGGCCTGGGCGGTCACCCGGCCCTCGCACGTGAACATCGACCTGCTGGTGGTCCGCCCCCGGGCCCAGGCCGCCAACCACAAGGTCCACCGCGGCTGACCGGGACGGGCGGGCGGAGCGGCGGGGTGCAGGTCGGACACGTCACCACCGGGTGGTACACACGTGCGATGAAGACCTTCCGGGCCGCCCGCCCACGCGTCCTGCTGACCGCGCTGGCGGCAGGCACCCTGCTGCTCACCTCCGCCTGCGACGACACCGCGAAGCCGGCCCAGGACCAGGCCGCCGGCACCACCGGCACCAGCGCCACCGCCAGCGCCAGCGCCACCGCGAGCCGGTCGGCCGCCGCGACCGCCAAGCCGAGCGGCGAGGCCGACCCGGCCCTGAAGTCCTTCTACGGCCAGAAGATCAGCTGGTCCGACTGCCCGGCCGACCCCAAGGCCGAGGAGGCCCAGGCCGACGTCTCCACGATGAAGTGCGGCACGCTGCACGTCCCGCTCGACTACACCAACCCCACCGCCGACGCCATCGACCTCGCGCTGATCAAGTACCCGGCCGGCACCCAGGACCAGCGGGTCGGCTCGCTGATGGTCAACCCGGGCGGCCCCGGCGGCTCCGGCGTCGAGATGGTCGAGTACGGCGCCAAGGACTTCGCCGGCACCCTGCACAACCGCTTCGACGTGATCGGCTTCGACCCGCGCGGCACCGGCGGCAGCTCCCCCGTCCTCTGCCTGGACGACAAGCAGCGCGACGCCCAGAGCCAGGTGGACTCGCCGCTGGACCCGGACGCCCGCCGGGCCGCCGAGGAGAAGCAGAACACCGAGTACATCGCCGCCTGCAAGGCCAAGTCCGGCAAGCTGCTGCCCTTCGTCGGCACCCGCAACACGGCCCGCGACCTGGACGTGCTGCGCGCGGCCGTCGGCGACCGCAAGCTCAACTACCTGGGCGTCTCGTACGGCACCTACCTGGGCTCGCTCTACGCCGAGGAGTTCCCGCAGAACACCGGCCGGCTGGTCCTGGACGGCGCGGTCGACCCGGCCGCCGACGACCTGGACTCCGCGGTCAAGCAGCGGATCGGCTTCGAGACCTCCTTCGAGCACTTCGCCGCCGACTGCGTCGAGAACCACGCCGACGAGTGCCCGCTCGGCCAGGACAAGGACCAGGCCGCCAAGAAGGCCGCCGACTTCCTGGACGGCCTGATCGACCACCCGCTGCCCACCAAGGACGGCCGCAAGGTCGGCCGCGACCTGGCCTGGAGCGGCGTCACCGCGGCCCTCTACGGCGACCAGACCCAGGACTGGAAGTACCTGCGGGCCGGCCTCGGCATGGCGATGACCATGAAGCGCGGCGACATCCTGCTCGCCTTCGCGGACAGCTACGCGGAGCGCGACGAGAACGGCCACTACTCCCCGATGGACTCCGCCCACACCGCGATCGGCTGCGCCGACGGGTCCGCCCCGGCCCCCTCGCCCGAGCGCGCCCAGGCCGCGGTCAAGGAGCTCCAGGAGAAGGCCCCGCTGCTGACCAAGGGCGTCACCGCCGAGGACTTCACCGACGCGGCCTGCGAGGGCTGGCCGTACCAGTCCCCCGAGAAGCCGCACACCATCCGGGCCGAGGGTGCCGCGCCGATCCTGGTGATCGGCACCACCAGCGACCCGGCCACCCCGTACGCCGCGGCCGAGTCCCTGGCCAAGGGCTTCGCCAAGGCCACCCTGCTCACCCGGGTGGGCGAGGGCCACGGCGCCTTCGGCAAGGGCAACACCTGCATCGACCGGGCCATGGAGGCCTACCTGACCGAGGGCACGATGCCGGCCGAGGGGACCCGCTGCTCCTGAGCCGGCCGCGGTGAACCAACGGAGGAAGGCGGGGAGGGCGATGACGCGAAGGTGTCAACGTCACAACTTGATAGCTCGTCCGGATGAATTCCGCGCGCGCCCTCCCCAACTGATGGCGGCTCAACTACCGTTGAAGCGCTGCCAGAGCGCCGCCGCGCGCCCCCCGCAGCCCCGTACTCCACCTGCTTCACCACCCCACTCCACCGGCACCTTCCCGCCCTCACGAGGAGGACCCGCTGGCCAGCGACATCCCGCCACAGCGGCTCGACGCCAGCACCGAGCCGACCCTCCTCGGGTTGCACCGCTTCAACGAGGCGGACGCCGGCGCCGCCGAGGAGGCCCTGCTGGCCTGCTGCGGCAGCCACCGCTGGGCCCTGCGGCTCACCGCGCACCGGCCGTACCCCGACATAGAGTCCCTGCTGGCCGCCGCCAGCGAGGCCTCCTACGACCTCCGCCCGGCGGACCTGGCCGAGGCGCTGGCCGACGAGAGCTGGATGCCGCAGCCGCTGCTCGGCATGCGGGCCCCCGGCAGCCAGGCCGCGCACACCGCGCTGCGGGCGGCGCACGCCGCGTACGAGGCCCGGTTCGGCCACGTGTTCGTGGTCTGCCTGGACGGCGTCGACCCGGAGGAGATGCTCGACACCGTGCTCTCCTCGATCCGCACCCGGTTGGCCAACGACCCGGACGAGGAGCGGCTGATCTCGGCGGACGAGCTCCGGCGGATCGCCCTCACCCGGCTGGAGCACCTGGTCGCCACCCACTCCGAGGCCGGGGCGCACTAGGACCGGCGCTTCGCCTGAACGTCTTTCGGCTGCGCGCCCCTCGCCTGTGCGGCGCGCGGCTCGGCCACCCGCTGCCGGACGATCCGCTCGTCCGGCACGCTGAGCCGGCACGGCGGTACCCGATTCATTCGTGAGGGTGAATCCGATCGCCGAGTCCGTTCCCTCGGGCGTGGGCGTGCCCTGCCGGCTCGGCCGGCAGGGCACGGATGGCCACCCTCCCGCCCGGCTTCCCGGCCGGTGGCGCCGGTGGCGCCGGGGCCGCCGACGTGAACGAGGCGCACGGGCCGAACAGCTTCTCCAGCTCCGTCCGCCGCGTGGCCGCCCGCCCCGGTGTCGCCGTGACCGGGCGTCATCGGCGGGGCGAAACGGCACGAACGCCTCGACTGGGTGCCGGCGGGCGGGTCCCGCCACCACAACGCGGCCGCCCGATCACTCAACGTGACCAAAACGGCCTCGGTTCCCGTGCCGCTAGGCCAGAAGTGCCTGATTGATCACACCTGGGGGCCCCGGAGGCGGTTCCCGACAAGGCGTCGATAGGATGCTGGCGGCCGGTGGACCGACCCGGCCGGGCTGACCGACACCGAAGCCGGCCGAGCCCCCAATCGCTTCCGGAGGGTTTTTCCGTGCCGGCTGGAACGCTGTACCGCGGCCGGGAAGGCATGTGGAGCTGGGTGGCTCATCGAGTCACCGGCGTCCTCATCTTCTTCTTCCTGTTCGCCCACGTCCTGGACACCGCCCTGGTGCGAGTGTCGCCGGAGTCCTACGACACCGTCATTCAGACGTACAAGACTCCGCTCGTGAACCTGATGGAGTACGGCCTGGTGGCCGCCATCCTGTTCCACGCGCTCAACGGCCTGCGCGTCGTCGCCGTGGACTTCTGGTCCAAGGGCCCGAAGTACCAGAAGCAGATGCTCTGGACCGTCGTCGGAGTCTGGGTCGTCCTGATGGCCGGCTCGTTCTACGGCATCCTGCAGCACACGCTGATCGCCTGGTTCGGGAAGTGAGCTGACTGATGTCCACGGAAATCTCCGACGCGATCGTCGTCCCGTCGAAGCAGGCGCACACCGGCAAGGGTCTCGGCACCGGTAACCCGGCCGACGCCTTCGTCATCGAGCCGCCGCGCAAGCGGACCACGAAGACCCCGCGCCGCACCCGCACCAACTTCGAGATGCTGGCCTGGCTCTTCATGCGCCTGTCCGGTGTCGTCCTGGTCGTACTGATCCTCGGTCACCTGCTGATCATGCTGGTGCTCGACGGCGGCGTCTCCAAGATCGGCTTCGCCTTCGTGGCCGGCCGCTGGGCCTCGCCGTTCTGGCAGGGCTGGGACCTCCTGATGCTCTGGCTCGCCATGCTGCACGGCGCCAACGGCATGCGTCAGGTCATCAACGACTACGCCGAGAAGGACTCGACCCGGCTCTGGCTCAAGGGGCTCATGGGTACCGCCACGGTCTTCACCGTGCTGCTCGGCACCCTGGTGATCTTCACCTTCGACCCCAACATCTGAGCCGCGAGCACCATCGACCATCGGCAGAGGCCAGAGGCGAGTTAACCCCCCATGCAGATTCACCAGTACGACACCGTCATCGTCGGCGCCGGCGGCGCCGGCATGCGCGCGGCCATCGAGTCCACGCAGCGCAGCCGCACCGCGGTCCTGACCAAGCTCTACCCGACCCGGTCCCACACCGGCGCGGCCCAGGGCGGCATGTGCGCCGCCCTGGCCAACGTCGAGGAGGACAACTGGGAGTGGCACACCTTCGACACGGTCAAGGGTGGTGACTACCTGGTCGACCAGGACGCCGCCGAGATCATGTGCAAGGAGGCCATCGACGCCGTCCTCGACCTGGAGAAGATGGGTCTGCCCTTCTCCCGCACCGAGCAGGGCCGGATCGACCAGCGCCGCTTCGGCGGTCACTCCCGCAACCACGGCGAGGCCCCGGTCCGCCGCTCGTGCTACGCGGCCGACCGCACCGGCCACATGATCCTCCAGACGCTGTTCCAGAACTGCGTCAAGCACGGCGTCGAGTTCTTCAACGAGTTCTACGTCCTCGACCTGCTGATCAACGAGGGCAAGACGGCCGGCGTCGTCGCCTACGAGCTGGCCACCGGCGAGATCCACATCTTCCAGGCCAAGGCCGTCGTGTTCGCCTCCGGCGGCACCGGCAAGATGTTCAAGGTCTCCTCGAACGCCCACACCCTCACCGGTGACGGCCAGGCGGTGGCCTACCGCCGCGGCCTGCCGCTGGAGGACATGGAGTTCTTCCAGTTCCACCCGACCGGCATCTGGCGCATGGGCATCCTGCTCACCGAGGGCGCCCGCGGCGAGGGCGGCATCCTGCGCAACAAGGACGGCGAGCGCTTCATGGAGCGCTACGCCCCGGTCATGAAGGACCTCGCGTCCCGTGACGTCTGCTCCCGCGCGATCTACACCGAGATCCGCGAGGGTCGCGGCTGCGGTCCGGACGGCGACCACGTCTACCTGGACCTGACCCACCTGCCGCCGGAGCAGCTGGACGCCAAGCTCCCGGACATCACCGAGTTCGCGCGCACCTACCTCGGCATCGAGCCCTACACGGACCCGATCCCGATCCAGCCCACCGCGCACTACGCCATGGGCGGCATCCCGACCAACGTCGAGGGTGAGGTCCTGAGCAACAACACCGACGTCGTCCCGGGCCTGTACGCGGCCGGCGAGGTCGCCTGCGTGTCCGTCCACGGCGCCAACCGCCTGGGCACCAACTCGCTGCTGGACATCAACGTGTTCGGCCGTCGCGCGGGCATCGCCGCCGCCGACTACGCCAACGCGAACGAGTTCGTCCCGCTGCCGGAGAACCCGGAAGAGCTGGTCCAGGACATGGTCGACAAGCTGCGCGAGTCGACCGGCACCGAGTCCGTGGGGCAGATCCGCACGGCCCTGCAGGAGACCATGGACGCCAACGCGATGGTCTACCGCACCGGCGCCACCCTGAAGCAGGCGGTCGAGGACATCGCCGCGCTGAAGGAGCGCTACAAGAACATCTCCATCCAGGACAAGGGCTTCCGTTACAACACGGACCTGCTGGAGGCGATCGAGCTGGGCAACCTGCTCGACCTGGCCGAGGTGCTGGCCGTCTCCGCGCTGGCCCGCGAGGAGTCCCGCGGCGGTCACTACCGCGAGGACTTCCCGACCCGTGACGACGTGAAGTTCATGCAGCACACCATGGCGTACCAGGAGGTCGCCGCCGACGGCAGCACCTCCATCCGCCTCGACTACAAGCCGGTCGTACAGACCCGCTACCAGCCGATGGAGCGTAAGTACTGATGAGCACTCCGACCGTGGAGCACTCGGCCGCTCTGGACGCGGCCGAGGCCGGTGTCACCAAGCTGATCACCGTCACCTTCCGGATCCGCCGGTTCAACCCGGAGGAGCACCCGGACCCGGTGTGGGTGGACTACCAGCTGACGATGGACCCGAAGGAGCGCGTCCTGGACGCGCTCAACAAGATCAAGTGGGAGCAGGACGGCACCCTCACGTACCGCCGTTCCTGCGCCCACGGCATCTGCGGCTCCGACGCCATGCGGATCAACGGCCGCAACCGGCTGGCGTGCAAGACCCTGATCAAGGACGTCAACCCGGAGAAGCCGATCACGATCGAGGCCATCAAGGGCCTGACGGTCCTCAAGGACCTGGTCGTGGACATGGACCCGTTCTTCCAGGCGTACAAGGACGTCATGCCGTTCCTCATCACCAAGGGGAACGACCCGACCCGCGAGCGCCTGCAGTCCGCCGAGGACCGCGAGCGCTTCGACGACACCACCAAGTGCATCCTGTGCGCCGCGTGCACGTCGTCCTGCCCGGTGTTCTGGAACGACGGCCAGTACTTCGGCCCGGCCGCCATCGTCAACGCGCACCGCTTCATCTTCGACTCGCGCGACGAGGGTGCCGAGCAGCGCCTGGAGATCCTCAACGACCGTGAGGGCGTGTGGCGCTGCCGCACCACCTTCAACTGCTCCGAGGCCTGCCCGCGTGGCATCGAGGTCACCAAGGCGATCCAGGAAGTGAAGCGGGCGCTGGTCACCCGCCGCTTCTGATCCCCGCCTGACGAACGCGAAGGCCCCCGTCCGATCCTCCGATCGGACGGGGGCCTTCGCCGTTGGGTCAGCGCAGCGCGCCGACGTCGGTCGGGTCGCTCCAGCCGCTGAAGTACACCAGGTGCCGGTCGGCCGTGACGGCCCACAGGTCGGGCTGGCCGTCGCCGTCCACGTCGCCCGAGCTGCCGAGCGTCGGGTACTTGTCCACGGTGAAGCCACTCGCGACGACGTTCGCCTTCGGGTCGGCGAGGGCGGAGAAGTCGTAGCTGCCGTCGGCCTTCTTCGCGATCGGGTAGGCGTGCAGGTCACCGGTGGCCCGCTCGCGCGCCCAGAGGGTGAGGTTGCCGGCCGAGTCCGGGCCCGGGGCGATCAGGTCGTAGCCGGCCCAGGCGCCGTTGGTGGCGAGCTGCCGGGCGGTGCGCAGCCGGTAGGAGAAGCCGGGGTTGGCGAACAGCCAGAGGTTGCCGTCCTCGACGGTCATGAGGGACGAGACCATCCGGGTGTCCAGCGAGCCGATCAGGGCGATCTGGTCGGCCTTGTGCCAGTCGGCGGCGAATCCGGCCGGGCAGGCGGTGGCCGTGCCTGCGGCGTCCTGGCAGCTGGTCGGCCGGGAGATCGGCATCACGCCGCGGGTGAACGAGGCGTAGTCCTGGTTGTTGTAGAAGTACAGCGCCGGCGAGCCGCTCGGGTGCATCAGCAGGTCGTCCATCGGCGCGTGCGCGTTGGCGTCCCAACCGCGGTGGGCCACCTGGACGTTGGTCCAGGAGCTCTGGTTCGGCGACACGACGGCACGGATCGTGGCGGACGGGGTGGTGTCGCCCGAGTTGCCGCTGATGATCTGGAGGTTACCGACGGAGTCCGGCAGCAGGACGTCCGGAATGCCGTCCCCGTCGACGTCCCCGAGCGCCTTGGGCGGGTTCTGGTTCCACGGCGCGTAGAAGGTGTAGGACGCCCCGCCGACGTTGCCGGCGTTGTCGATCACCTGAACGTTGAGGGTGTTGGTGCCCCAGTTGAGGACCCGCAGGTTGACGGTCGCGGTGCCGTCGTTCTCCGGGGTGACGGCGTCGGGCGAGTCGCAGCCGCCGACGCCGAGGTCGCCCCAGCCGTACCGGAAGCAGGCGACGTCGGAGGCCTCGCCGCCGGACGGCACCGGGTCGGCGCCCTTGAGCACGAAGGTGCCGAACTGACCCGCGTACTTGGTGGCGGGGCCGCTCGCCGGGAAGTCGGTCGAGCTGACCGTGGCGGTCGGACTCGTGGTGTCCACCGTGAAGTGGCAATCCGCCGACGGGGCGGAGGTCTGCGTGCCCTGCAGGGCCCAGGCGTGCCAGGCGTAGCTGTGCCCGTCCAGCAGGCCGGGGACGTTGAGACCGGCCTGCTGGTTGGAGGCCTGGGCCTCGCCGGTGAACACCGGCTCCTCCGCGCCCGTGGTCACGTCCCAGACACCGAACCGGGCGCTGGTGCCGGTGACCTTGGCGTTGAGCGCCGGACCGTTGATGCTCCGGCCGATCCAGGTCGGGTCGGCGGTCGAGTCGCAGGCGTTGGCGTGATAGGAGTCGACGCCCTGGCCGGTGCCGAGGACGGCCGGGGCGGTGTCGGCCACGGCCGCCGTCGGGGCGAGCAGCCCGGCGGCCACCGCCGCCGCGGTGACTCCGCCGAGTCTGCGGGCACGCGAAAGTGTCATGGAGATTCCCCACCCCTTGTGATCAGCGCGTCCGGTACGCGCGTGAGAGCGGTGAGGATCTTGCCAGTGGGGACCGACAGTGGCAACCGGGAATTCAGTCCACGGCCGGGGTGCGCCGGGTGGCGCGCAGACCGCGCACGCCGACGGCGCCGACGGCGATGCCGAGCACGAAGGAGGTGATGGCGAGCAGCAGGTGCACCCAGAAGAAGGCGGTGGGCTGGGAGTGGTCGCCGTTCACGAAGGCCTGGCCGCCGGAGTCCTTCCACAGGTTCTTGACGAAGGTGGTCCAGATGATGATCGACCAGACGCCGAAGGCGGTCAGGAACCAGGAGGTGCGGCGGCTGAGCTTCATGGGGTGGTCCTCGCCGGGGGTGTGAAGGCGGTGTATGCCTCCCCAGTATGCGTGGACCGCCGATCGGCGTACGGCGGGGCCCTCGAACGGACGATCGGTGCGGCGTGGCGAACGGCGGTGACGCCGAGTGGGTACGGTCTGCGGGTGACTGCACGCCATCGAAAGCTCGCGCACCGGCTCGTCGCCGCCACCGCCGTCCTCCCCGCGCTGCTCGCCGCCCCGGGGGCGGTCGCGGCCCCGTCCGAGCCGGCCCCGTCGACCGTGGTCGGGGGCGCTCGGCTCGGCCAGTCCGGGGTCCAGGTCTCGCCGCTGGCCGGCGCGCCGGTGCTGCCGGGGGATCTGACCGGTCAGTCCTGGATAGTCTCCGACGCCGCCACCGGGGACGTGTTGGCGGCGTACAACTCCCATCTGCAGCTGCCGCCGGCCAGCACTCTGAAAATCCTCTTCGCCGACACCGTGCTGCCCAAGTTCGACCGCAACGCCGTGCACAAGGTCGCGGACGAGGAGATCCAGGGGATCGGGCCCGGCAGCAGCCTGGTGGGGATCAAGGAAAACCTGGAGTACCGCGTCGAGGACCTGTGGCGCGGGGTGTTCCTCAGCTCGGGCAACGACGCCGTGCACGTCCTCGCGCACATGAACGGCGGCATCCAGCGGACCGTCGCCGACATGCAGGCGCGCGCGGACGCCCTCCAGGCGCGGGACACCAAGGTGATCTCCCCGGACGGCTACGACATGGACGGCCAGGTCTCCTCGGCCTACGACCTGACGCTGTTCGCCCGGGCCGGGCTGCGCAACCCCGACTTCCGGACGTACTGCGCGACCCGGTCCGCGATGTTCCCGGGCGCGGTGGACCGCAACACCGGCCAGCGCGGCAGCTTCGGGATCGCCAACACCGACCGGCTGCTGGGCAAGTACCCCGGCCTGATCGGCGTGAAGAACGGCACCACCACCAATGCCGGCTCGACCTTCGTGGGCGCCGCCGAGCGGAACGGCCGCACGCTGCTGGTGACGGTGATGCACCCCGCGTCGTACCAGAAGGTCTACGACGAGACGGCCGAACTGCTGGACTGGGGCTTCTCGGCGGCCGGCAAGGTCCAGCCGGTGGGCCGGCTGGCGGACGAACTGTCGGCCGGCGCCGCCGAGCCGACCGGCCAGGCGGGCGAGTCCTCCGCACTGTCCGAGCCGCCGCCGCAGTCACCGCCCGCGCCGGCGGCATCGGCCGCATCGGACGACGGGAACGACTGGATCAGCGCCGGTGGCTGGCTCGCGGTCGTCGCGGCCGGGGCCGTGGTGGGCGGGTGGGCCCTGGTGGTTCTGCGGCGCCGAACGGCCTAGCCCCCGAACGGCTGAGGATCGCCCCACCCCGGCCCGGCCTCACGTGGGAGGCCGGGCCGCTTCCATCTCGTCGGCCGCCGCCAGCAGCGCCCGGCCGTGCGCCCTGGTCCGTTCCCGGACGGCCTCCGGGTCGGCTGTCGCCGTCCAGGCGACGCAGTACATCAGCAGCCGGCAGACGAAGTTGATCCACAGCAGCAGCGCCACCGGCGTGGCGAAGGCCCCGTACAGGCTCCGCCCGGCGACCGAGCCGATGTAGGAGGCGAGCAGCAGCTTCAGCAGCTCGAAGCCGACCGAGCCGATCAGCGCGCCGATCAGCAGGTCCCGGCGGCGCTGGCCGGTGATCCCGGGGAAGGGCGCCAGCAGGTAGGCGAAGAGCAGGGTGTCGGACGCTATGGCGATCAGCACGCCGACCCAGGTGAGCAGGTAGCCGCTGCCGAGGCCGATGTCCTCGGCGATCCGCCCGGCGAGCGTCGTCCCGGCGGCGGAGGCGGCCAGCGAGAACAGCGACACCAGGCCGAGGCCGGCCAGCACCGCGATGTCCCAGGCCTTGCGCAGCACCAGGTTGCCGTTCTCCTCGGGCAGCTGCCAGAGGTCCCGGATCGAGGTGCGCATGGTGTTCACCCAGCCGAGGCCGGAGACCAGCAGCAGCGCCCCGCCGACCAGCCCGACGGTGCCCGCGTTGGCCACCAGGGACGACAGGTTGAGCGCGTCCGAGAGGCCCGGCAGCTGGTCGGAGATGCGCTTCTGCAGGTCGGCCACCTGGCTGCCGTTGAGCGTCGCGACGGCGATCGCCAGGCCCACCGTGAGCAGCGGGAAGAGGGCGAGGAAGCCGAAGAAGGTGACGGCCCCGGCCAGCCGGTTGCCGCGGGCCGCGGTGAAGTACTCGTACACCCGGTACGGGCGGCTGCGCAGCACCCGGGCCACCAGGGGGCCGAGGACCGGAAGGCGAGTCAGGAAGTCCACCCGACCGGTTATACCGGCCCGTCCCCCGAATGGCCGTCAGGCGCCGAACCAGGGCGCGTCCGCGAACGCGCGCCCGCGGGGCGGCGCCGGGGCACCCGGCTCAGCGCTTGACGAGTCGGCGGGCCCGGGCGAGGGCGCGTACGGCCTGGTAGGCGCCGTAGCGGCCGTGGCTGAGCAGTTCGGTGCGCACGCCCTCCACGCCGGCCGGCGGGCGGTAGCCCTCCGGGCGCAGCCGGGCGCAGTGCGCGGCGGCGCGGCGGAAGTACTCGCGGCGGTCGCCGGAGGGGACCCGGCCGGGCTTGGCGACCACGGTGTTGAGGTGGTGCAGCATCTTCCCGTAGACGACCGGGCGCCAGCGGTCCAGGTCGGGGCGGCGGTCGAGGAAGGCGAAGACCAGGTCGTACTGGGCGAACACGTCGAAGTGCTTGCGGCTGGCGGTGGCCAGGATGTTGCCGCCCTCCTGGCGCTGGCGGTAGTGCACGCCGACCTGGTCGAGCAGGGTGATGCTGGCGGCGGCGAGCAGCGCCGGGTACGTCCAGGGGGTGTCCTCGTAGTAGCCGGCCGGGAAGACCAGCTGCTGCTCGGTGACGAAGCCGCGGCGGTAGGCCTTGTTCCAGACGACCTGGAGCAGGTCGAGCAGGTCAGGGCGGGCGGCGAGGTCGAAGACGTCCGGGGAGGCGGCGCCGAAGACGTGGCCGGAGGCGGCCCGGGTGATCCGGCCGTCGGCGTAGGTGCGGGCGTAGTCGTAGACCAGGACGTCCGGGTCCCCGGTGGCGGCGAGGCGGTCGTCGACGGCCTTCAGCAGGCCGGGGGTGAGGGTGTCGTCACTGTCCAGGAAGACCACGTAGTCGCCGGTGGCGACCTCCAGGCCGGCGTTGCGGGCCCGGCCGAGGCCGACGTTCTCCGGCAGGTGCAGCACCCGCACACGGGGGTCGGCGGCGGCCGCTTCGTCCAGCATCGCGCCGCAGCCGTCCGGGGAGCGGTCGTCCACCGCGATCAGCTCGAAGTCGGGACCGGCCTGTCCGAGGACCGAGTCGAGGCACTCGGCGAGGTAGTCCTGGACCTGGTACACGGGGACGATCACGCTGAAGCGGGGCACGGCGCCCAGCGTAGTGGCCTGGGGAGGCTCCGGAGCCCGGAGGTAGGATCGGGGCGCACGTACGCACCGATTCAAAGTGCGGTCAGGCCCCCACCGGGCTGCCACGCTCCTAACCGAGAAAGGCCTGCGTAGCCGATGGCTCCCCGCCTCTCCATCGTCGTTCCGATCTACAACGTCGAGCGCTATCTCGTCGAATGTCTCGACTCGATCGCCGCCCAGACCTTCACGGACTTCGAGTGCGTCATGGTCGACGACGGTTCGAAGGACGACAGCGCGGCCCTCGCCGAGGCGTACGCGGCCAAGGACTCGCGGTTCCGGCTGGTCCGCCAGGTGAACAAGGGCCTCGGCGCGGCCCGCAACACCGGCATCCGGCACATCGACCCGGACGCCGAGTTCCTGTGCTTCGTGGACAGCGACGACTCGATGCCGCCCAGCGCGTACGAGTTGATGATCAACACGCTGGACGAGACCGGCTCGGACTTCGCCACCGGCAACGTGCTGCGCTTCCGCGCGGTGGGCTACTACCAGTCCGGCGGCCACGTGAAGCCGTTCAAGGAGACCAGGCTCAAGACCCACATCACCGAGATCCCGGCGCTGGTCACCGACCGCACCGCGTGGAACAAGGTGTACCGCCGCTCGTTCTTCGACGCGGCCGGGCTGCTGTACCCCGAGGGCATCCTGTACGAGGACGCGCCGGTCAGCGTGCCGCACCACTACCTGGCCAAGAGCGTGGACGTGCTCTCCGAGCCGATCTACCACTGGCGCGAGCGCGAGGTCGGCGAGATGTCGATCACGCAGATGCGCACCAACCCCAAGGGCCTGATCGACCGGGTCGCCTCGGTCGAGCTGGTCCGCGGCTGGCTGAAGAAGCAGACCGAGCCGCGCTTCGCGCAGTACCTGCGCACCTACGACGAGAACACCCTCGTCGAGGAGATCCCGATGTTCTTCTGGTCCGTCGTGGACGGCGACAAGGAGTACCGGGACGCCTACATGACCAACGTCAGCCGGCTGCTCCGGGCGATCGGCCCCGAGCAGGTCCGCAAGCTGCGCGCGCCGCTGCGGCTGAAGTACCACCTGACCCTGCAGGGCCGCATCGACGAGTTCGTCGAGCAGATCAAGTACGAGGGCGAGAGCAACGGCGGTGTCCAGGCCCGCGGTCTGCTGCGCCCGTACGCCGACTACCCGTTCCTGCGCGGTGGGCG
This sequence comes from Kitasatospora sp. NPDC048296, assembly GCF_043201815.1. NCBI lineage: Bacteria > Bacillati > Actinomycetota > Actinomycetes > Kitasatosporales > Streptomycetaceae > Kitasatospora > Kitasatospora sp. NPDC048296. Next base: position 173,786 of record NZ_JBICZB010000004.1, on the reverse strand, counting down.
CAAGAGCGTGCCGTCGAGCGTGCTCAAGCTGGACAACTCGCTGGTCATGCGCAGCCGGCTGTACGAGACCTCCTGGGTGGGCGGGAAGCTGGAGCTGATCGGGCACGCGTACCCCGAGCAGCTGGGCGCGGCGAACAAGCACGACATGGTCCGCACCCTGGTGCTGCGCGAGACCAAGGGCCGCCGGGTGATCGCGGTGCCGATGAAGACCACGTACAGCCCCGAGGCCACCGCGAGCTGCAGCCACGACCTGTACAGCTGCGACTGGTCCGGCTTCAACGTCGCCATCGACCCGAAGAAGCTCAAGCACCGCGGCCAGTGGAAGGACGGCCACTGGCGCGTCCTGGTGGCCGGCGCGGGCAAGGGCGGGGTGTACAAGGGCCGGGTCTCGGCCGGCTGGAGCGACACGGCGCAGTACATTCCGGCGCACTGGGTCGAGCCGGACGTGCGGATCGTGCCGTGGATCCGGGACAACTTCGTCTACCTGAAGGTGGAGACGGTCAAGGCCCGGGTGACCGGCCTGGCCGCGCAGGGCGGCCGGGTGGAGGTCTCGGGCGCGGCCCGCTCCGGCCTGAACTTCGCCGGGGCCCGGCTGCGGCTCACCCACGTCGAGTCGGACCGCGAGCTGACCTTCCCGCTGGAGCTGGGTGCGCCGGTCGGCTCGCTGCAGCCCTTCACCGCCTCCCTCCCGGTGGCCGAGCTGACCGCCGTCCGCGAGGCCTGGGCCGAGCTGGACCCGGTGGCCGCCGACCGCAGCCGCGACCGCTGGGACACCTCGCTGCTGCTCGCCGACGGCAGCGTCGTCATGCTGGCCTGGGACGAGCGCAACGCGCCGGAGCAGCTGCACCTGCCGCTGAACCCCGAGGCCCCGGCCGACCTGCGCCGGGAGCTGTACTCGAAGCCCTCCCCCAGCGGCTTCCTGCAGCTCTCCGACCAGTTGCTGCAGCCGCTGGTGGACGAGGTGTCCGCGCGCGGCGCCGACGGCTTCCTGCTCAGCGGCTCGTTCCCGCTGCCCGGCGCGCACCGCTGGGAGCTGGTGGTCCGGCACAACTGGCGCGAGGAGGAGCACGTCTACCCGGTGGAGATCGCGGACGGCCGGTTCCGCACCGCGCTGCCCACCGTGCCGACCGCCAGCTTCGCCGGCCGGGTGCCGCTCGCCAAGGGCACCTGGAACGTCTTCTTCCGCCCGGTGGGTGCGCCGGTCGAGGAGCTCCCGGACTCCTGCGCGCTGATCACCCCGGACTGCTTCGACACCCTGCCGCTGGAGGTGGAGTCCCGCGGCAAGCGCATCGTGCTGGAGCGGCGCCACCACGACGGCCTGTCGCTGGAGTCGCACTCGGTGCTGCTGCCCGAGGAGCGGTCCGGCCACCGCCAGCGCCAGCTGCGCACCGTCGACTACCCGGCCGCCCGCCGGCTGCCGGTGCGCGACACGGTGCTGTACAACGCCGGCAACGGCAGCATGTACGCCGACTCGCCGCGGGCGATCCACGAGGAGCTGGTCCGCCGCGGCCTGCCGCTGGAGCACCTGTGGGGCACCGACGACATGCAGGCCGACCTGCCGCAGTCGGCGGCCCCGATCCGGCTCTGGAGCCCGGAGTGGTTCGAGGCGCTGGCGACCGCCAAGTACGTCGTCACCAGCACCCACCTGCCCGACTTCTTCGTCCGCCGCCCCGGCCAGGTGGTCCTGCAGGCCTGGCAGGGCACCCCGCTGAAGCAGGTCGGCTTCGACTTCGAGAAGGTCTGGTTCACCGACTCCAACTACCTCAAGGGCCTGGCCCGCGAGATCCCGAACTGGAGCCTGCTGGTCGCCGGGAACACCTGGTCGGCCCCGGTGCTGCGGCGCGCGTTCGATTACCAGGGCGAGATCCTGGAGAGCGGTTCGCCCCGCAACGACCTGCTGTTCGCGGCCGACCGGGAGAAGACGGCCGAACAGGTTCGTGAAAGGCTCGGTCTGCCCGAGGGCAAGAAGGTCGTGCTGTACGCGCCGACCTGGCGCGAGGACCGGCGCCGGCCCAACGGCGGCTACCAGATCGACCTGCGGATCGACCTGGCGGCGGCCAAGGCCGCGCTCGGCGACGACCAGGTGCTGCTGGTGCGCCGGCACAACATGATGTGCGGTCAGATCCCGGGCGCCGGCAACGGCTACATCTGGGACGTGGGCAGCTACCCCGACATGGCGGAGCTGCTGCTGATCGCGGACGTGCTGGTCACCGACTACTCGGCGAGCGTGTTCGACTTCGCCGTCACCGGCAAGCCGATGCTCTTCTTCACCCACGACCTGGAGCACTACCGGGACAACCTGCGCGGCTTCAGCCTGGACTTCGAGGCCGAGGCGCCCGGTCCGCTGCTGGCCACCTCCGAGGAGCTGGTCGCCGCCCTCGGCCGGGTGGACGAGGTCGCGGCCGAGCACGCCGACAAGGCGGCCGCGTTCCGCGAGGCGTACTGCGACCTGGACGACGGCAAGGCCGCCGCCCGGGTGGTCGACGCGATGCTCCGCAAGGAGTAGCGCTCCCACGCCCCTGCCGAGGCGCCCGACGCGATCCGCGTCGGGCGCCTCGCTTTTTCCTGGGAATCACCTGGGGGAATTCCCCCGATTCACCCACGGCACGGTCGAACTCACGTTTCACTAACGAATTCCTGAGGAATTTTCGACGGACAACACGATAGACCTCGGGTGACATTCCGGCACGGATGTCGATTCGGCCCCGGACCTTTCGTTATCGGTTCGGCGTTCGTCCCGGTCCACCGCCACGGCCGGGATCCCGTCCCCGGAAGGGCCTCCCGTCATGCCCGTGCTCACCCGGCTCGTCCTGCCGCACGCCGTCCGCGGGGTGCCCGCCGCCCGGCCCGCCGTCGACGAGGACGCGGCCTTCGGCCTGCTGCGCGCCCGCTGGCACGGCCGTGGCCTGGAGCTCACCGGCTTCGGCCGTCCACTGGACCTGGACACCGGCCGCCCCGGCTCGGCCTGGACCTGGCTGACCCTGTGCCACCAGGACGAGGCCCGGCCGCCCGTCCACCTGCGCTCCCGCCCCCGCAGGATGCCCGAGGTCACCGACGACAGCGCCCAGCCCGAGTACAACCACGACTGGTCCGGCTTCACCGCCCTCATCGAGCCTGGCCGACTACGCCCCGACGGCCGCTGGCTGCTCGGCGACTGGCGGATCGAGGCCACCCTCTTCACCCGCCCCCGCCCCACCCGGCTGCGGCGCCAGTACGGCACCCTCGCCCCCCACTGGTGCGGCTCGGGCGAATACCCGCCGGCCCGCTGGGTGGACCACGACGTCCGCCTCCAGCCCTTCTTCGAGGACGACCGGCTGCACCTGCGACTGGAGCGCCCGGGCGTCCGGATCAACCGCGCCACCCCCACCGCCGACGGCGTCGAACTGGGCGGCACCGCCGACCGCTGCCCCGCCGGCACCGTACTGCGGCTGCGCCACCGGCAGAGCGACGCGGTGCTCGAACGGCCGCTCGCCCGCGCCGGCAACACCTTCACCGTCGGCCTTCCGTACCGCCCGCTCACCGCCGACGGGCACGGCCGCGGCCGGCTGGAGCACTGGGACGCCGAACTGCTGCGCCCCGACGGCAGCACCGAGCAGCTCTGCCTGGACGAGCGCGGCGGCCCGGTGGCCGGCCAGTACCCGCTGCCGGACTCGGCGGACCGGGTGCTCTACCTCAAGCACCTCGCCGACGGCCGGCTCCAGGTCTGCGTCCAGCCGGCGGCCGGCCTGGTCGACCGGATCACCGTCCACTTCGGCGGCTTCGAGCTGACCGGCCACTGCCCGGACCCGGCCGCCGACCGGCTGGAGCTGGTGCTGCGGCACACCGGCACCGCGGGCGAGGTCCGCACCTCGGTGGAGCCCGAGCCGGGCGGCCGCTTCCGGGTGCGGGTGCCCGCCACCCGCACAAGCGCGGACGGCGCCGTGCTGCCGCTGCGCAAGGGCGTCTGGGAGACCGCGCTGGAGCCGGCCGACCGCTCCGGCCCGGCCCGCCCACTGCTCGCCGCCCCCGGCGCGCTGCCCGCGCTGCCCGCCACCGCCGCGGTCGGCGGCAAGCAGGTGCTGCTGCAGCACCGCTGGCACGACACCCTGCTGGTGGACTCCACCCCGGTGCTCGACGCCACCGAGCGCAGCGCCTGGACGCAGGCCCGGCTGCGCACCGAGCACTACCCCGCCGCCCGCCGCGAGCCGCTGCGCGAGGCGGTGCTGTACGACGTGTTCGGCGGCCGCGGCTACGCCGACTCCCCGCGCGCGGTGCACGCCGAACTCGTCCGCCGCGGCGCACAGTTGGAGCACCTGTGGGTGGTCGACGACGGCCAGGCCGAGCTGCCGCCCGGGGTCCGCCCGGTACGCGTCTGGAGCCCGGAGTGGTACCGCGCGCTGGCCACCTGCCGGTACCTGGTCGGCAACACCCACTTCCCGGACTTCCTGGAGCGCCGCGAGGGCCAGGTCGTGGTGCAGACCTGGCACGGCTCACTGCTGAAGCGGATCGCCCACGACGTCGACCACCCCTGGCTGGCCGACCACGGCTACCTGGAGGCACTCGACCGGGAGACCCCCCAGTGGAGCCTGCTGCTCTCCCCCAGCCCGTTCGCCACCCCGATCCTGCGGCGCGCCTTCCGCTACGACGGGGAGCTGCTGGAGTCCGGCTACCCGCGCGGCGACGTGCTGGCCCGGGCCGACCCGCGCACCGCCGCGGCCGTGCGCCGCCGGCTCGGCGTGCCGGAGGGCAAGCGGATCGTGCTGTACGCGCCGACCTGGCGCGAGGACCAGCGGCGCGGCGACGGCGAGGGCTTCCGGCTCGACCTGCGGCTGGAGCTCGACCGCGCCCGCCGGCTGCTCGGCGAGGACCACGTCCTGCTGGTCCGCCCGCACTCGCACGTGCGCGACCCGCTGCCGGGCGCCGGCGACGGCTTCCTGTACGACTGCGGGGACTACCCCGACCCGCAGGACCTGCTGCTGGTCGCGGACGTCCTGGTGACCGACTACTCGTCGATCATGTTCGACTTCGCGATCACCGGCCGCCCGATCTACTTCTTCGCCTACGACCTGGAGCACTACCGCGACACCCTGCGCGGCTTCTACTTCGACTTCGAGCCGAACGCCCCCGGCCCGCTGGTTCCGACCTCGGCCGAACTGCTCGGCGCGCTGCGCGAACTCGCCGACAGCGGCGCCGACCTGCCGCCCGGGTACGCCGGGCGCTACCGGCGCTTCCGGGCCGAGCACTGCACGCTGGACGACGGCGGCGCGGCCCGCCGGGTGGTCGACCGGATGCTCGAACTCGGCTGTAGTGCACGGTAGTTGACGCAGCAGGCTGGAGACGCCCGGCTTGCCCTCCTCGTCGCGGGAGACCACGGTGCCGGTGTCGGTCACGGCGCTCTCGGACGTCTCGGCGCCGGCCTCGGCGTCGTCCGGAGTGGTCGCCGGCATCCTCCGAGGCGCCCCTTGCGCGTCGGCCTACTCGAAGGACGAGGGAACGGGGAAGTACGCCTTCAGGAAGCCGGTGACGGCTTCCTCCTGTTCCGCGGGGGACAGGAGGTCGTGGGTACCGTCGGCCAGACAGAAGCAGTCCGCCCAGCGCTCCTCGTGCAGCGCCGTGAGCCGGGCGAGGTCCTCGGTACTGTCGGTGACGAAGTAACCGTCACAAAGGTGCCCCTCCACCGAGCGGGCGGTGGCATGGGCGTAGTGGACGGCCAGGGTGACCGGCGCGAGGTCGGTGGCCGAGCGGAACGGCGAGCGGACGGTGCCGTGGAGTTCGGCGGCGAACCGCTCCGCACTCTCCGCCAGCACGCTCCGGCACAGTGGGTACGGCGCATGCTTGAGTGTGCGCGGGTAGGTTCGTCCGACGGCGGCGGCCAGGGCGGCTCGGGTGTTCTTCTGGGCGGCGACGTAGACCGATTCTCCGGGCTCGGCCCCGCCGGGCGGGATGATCCGGCTGTCGGGGAAGTACCGGGGCATTCCGTTGCCGAGGAAGAAGTCTTCGGGCACCAGTGCGCGGCCGAGGAACATGTCGTCGTTGAGGTACAGGAAGTGCTCGGCGAGCCCTGGGATCAGGTGCAGCCGCGTTTCGATGGCGTGGGAGTTGAACACCGGTCCGGCGTCGGTGCCGGCGAACAGCTGGCGGTGCGAGACCACGGTCAGGCCCGGTTGCGTGGTGTCCAGCCAGTGCGGCACCTGGTTGTCGGTGACCAGGAAGGTCCGGCGGATCCACGGAGCGTGTGAGGCGAGCGCGCGCAGGCAGTACCGCAGCTCGTCACGGTTGCGGAAGCGCTGGTCGGCGTCGCCCGCGATGCCGCTGGCGGCGACGCCGTCCTCCGGCGCGATCGGCGCGGCCGGGCCGTCCAGCCGGGCGCGAGCGGCGGCCCGGCGTTCCTGCCAGGCGGGGTCGCCGTCGTCGACCCAGGTGATCACGGCGTCGATCGGGAAGCGGACCTGGTCGGGCAGGGCGGTGGCGAAGACGTCCAGCAGCGGGTAGGTGCGGCCGGCGACAGTCGTGGTCGCGGTGGCCTCCAGTGAGGGCACCCACCAGCCGAACGGTGTCTCGTCGATCGAGGCGATCGCGCCCTCCGAGGGTGCGGCGGAGTCCCAGAACTCGACGTCGCAGCCGACCTCGGGTCCGTACAGCACGGTGTCGATCACGGCCGGCCGATAGATCCGTATGCCCTTCACCCGGTCCGCCGGCACGGTCGGCTCGCCGTCTCCGGCCGCCTCCCGGCCGGGGCCGTTCCCCTCCGAGGCCGGGAAAGTCTCCAGTTCGTCGACGGCGGCGGGCAACTGTTCGGCCAACACGGTACCGAGAGTACGGCCGTGCTCCAGCAGGTCGGTGTAGACCGCATGCCCGGCGAAGGCAGTGGCGAGGGCCTTCAGCACCGCCGCCCGGTCGCCCGGGGCGATCGCCAGCCGGTGTCGCGGGTGCCGGTCGGGGACGATGCCGTGCGCGATGCCGCCCGCTGCCAACGCGTCAGCCACCTCAGCCAGATTGCCGTCCCGACGGGCACCGGGCAGCAAGTGTCGACGCGACTCGGCGATGTGGCCCCGAAACCGGGCGATACCGGGAAGTGAGGCGAGCAGTTCCTCCTCGCGCGCATACCGCGCCCGCTCCAGCCGCTCCAGTGCCGATACCTCGCGCTGCTGCGCAGGGTGGTCCGGCTCCTGCGGCTCGAATTCGGGCCGCACACCGCCGGACAACCAGCGGCGCCGCGCCCAATCGGCCGAAAGGCGGACGGCAGCAGAGAGGGGGGATCGGCCAACGGACACGAAATATCGCTCCAGGAGGGGCTGTTACTGAGGGATGCGGCGCTGAAATGGGCGAGAGAGGGTTTAGGCGCCGGGGACCCTGGTCGCTTGACATGCACAGCCGGGCGCGCTCGGAGAGCGCAGCACTTCATTCAGCTTTGTCGAGGCTTCCCTCCAGGGTACGCGGCGCGTGAGCGGGGCGAGCCCGGATTCCCGCATGTCATCGGCAGATCATATGTGGTGAATTGATCCTTACATCGAACTCGAATATAACGATCGGACATACGTTCGGAGTCGGAACAGAAACAGCCGAGTTCCCGATTTGATCCGCCAAAGGAAAACCCGCTAAACCTCCCGGTTCGCTGGCAGTGTGCTGATGGTTTGCTGAACTACGAACATCAGACATTCACGCCCAGTTTGGGCCACTTGCAGAGCATTGTTCGGCAATGGCTTGATGATTACCTTGATGTGACCTGACGCCTCCGGCGGAGCGATCAACCAGTACGGCGAACAGAGCCCTCGACAGAAGCGGCACTCGCCCGGGCGGCATCACATCCCCGCACCGGTGCGGGTGGCGGACGCAACTCATCCCGACGGGGCACTCGGCTCCACCTCGGAGCGGTAGAGGCGGCCGTTCACCCGGCAGCCAAGATGACGAAGAGTCACCGGAATGGTCGGACGGCGGGCGAAGAAACGTGCGAGCGTCCCGTCTTGGGACTCTCGGCGCTGGTCATCGAGGATCCAGCGGGCGAGGGCGCTCCGGCCCGGGTGACACGGCCCACGGACGATCCGCCGCCCTGTCCCCCGTACACGGGACGCCGACAGGACGGTACGCGGCTCCACGGGCACGGGGCCTCGGACGCGTCGGTGGACGGAAGCCGGTTCGGAGGAAGGCCGGCTCAGGAGAAGGAGTAGCTCCGCCAGGGCCGCCAGACCTCGTCCGCGTCGAAGCGGGAGAGCGAGAAGCCCGGAACCGTGAAGGACGCCCGGAAGCCGCGCGCCTGCTCGTACGCCTGGTCCAGCACGTCGTCCGGCAGTCCGTGCGCGACCGTCACGTGCGGGTGGTACGGGAAGGCCAACTCGCGGGCCAGCGGGCCGGAGCGGACGTCCGCCTCCAGCAGCCGGCACTCCTGCGCGCCCTCCTCGACCCGGACGAAGACCACCGGGGAGACCGGGCGGAAGGTGCCGCCGCCGCGCAGCAGCATCCGGAACGGCCGGTGCGCGGCCGCCACCGCGGCGAGGTGCTCCTCGATCTTCGGCAGCGCCCCGGCCGGCACCTCGGTCGGCGGCAGCAGGGTGACGTGCGTCGGTATCGAGCGGGCCTGCGGGTCGCCGTGCCCGGCCCGGGCGTCCTGGATCCGCGTCCCGTACGGGTCCGGGACGCTCACGGACACGCCGATGGTGACGACCTCCCCGCCCTGAGCCGAAGAGCGCGCCGGTGCCGAAAGCGAGGAGCGACCAGCGACCGACGAAGGAGGGAGCGCCGGAGCGACGAACGTCGGCACCGGGTTCGAGCGCTCGGAGGCGAAGGGCGAATCACTGTCGCCACCACCGGGCAGACGGGTTAGGGGAGTCACCGCTTGGCGGCCGAGAGGAAGCCGATCCGGTCGTACACCGTCGCCAGCGTCTCGGAGGCCACCGCGCGGGCCTTCTCGGCGCCGATCGCCAGCACCCGGTCCAGCTCGGCCGGGTCGTCCAGGAAGGTCCTGGTGCGCTCCTGGAAGGGGGTCACCCACTCGGTGAACAGCTCGGCCAGCTCGGTCTTCAGGGCGCCGTACATCTTGCCCTCGAAGTGCGCGACCAGCTGCTCGACCGGCTGGCCGCTGAGCGCGGAGTGGATCCGCAGCAGGTTGGAGACGCCCGGCTTGCCCTCCTCGTCGTAGGAGACCACGGTGCCGGTGTCGGTCACGGCGCTCTTGAACTTCTTGGCGCTGGCCTTGGCGTCGTCCAGCAGGCTGACCAGGCCCTTGGGCGAGGAGGCCGACTTGCTCATCTTGACGGCCGGGTCCTGCAGGTCCTGGATCTTCGCCGTCTCCTTGAGGATGTACGGCTTCGGGATCGTGAAGGTCGGGGAGTAGCGCGAGTTGAAGCGCTCCGCGATGTCGCGGGTGATCTCCACGTGCTGGCGCTGGTCCTCGCCGACCGGGACGGCGTCCGCCTGGTAGAGCAGGATGTCCGCGATCTGCAGGATCGGGTAGGTGAACAGGCCGACGGTGGTGCTCTCGGCGCCGTACCGGGAGGACTTGTCCTTGAACTGGGTCATCCGGGAGGCCTCGCCGAAGCCGGTGAGGCAGTTCATCACCCAGGCGAGCTGCGCGTGCTCGGGCACGTGCGACTGGACGAACAGGGTGCAGTGCTCCGGGTCCAGGCCGGCGCCGAACAGCTGGGCGGCGGAGATCCGGGTGTTCTGGCGCAGGGTCACCGGGTCCTGCGGGACGGTGATCGCGTGCAGGTCGACGACCATGTAGAAGGCGTCGTTGTCCTTCTGCAGGTCGACCCACTGGCGCACCGCGCCGAGGTAGTTGCCGAGGTGGAACGAGCCGGAGGTGGGCTGGATGCCGGAGAGCACCCGGGGACGGTCCTTGACCGGACCAGTGACCGCTGCGTTGACCATGCGGGCCATTGTTCCAGTTCCACCGGTCGCTCAGGAAACCTCCGCCCCCGGCGGTTCGACCGGTGTGACGGCACTCACCCTCACCCGGGCGATCCGCCGGCCCTCCACCTTGGCCACCGTCAGCAGCGCCGTTCCCCCGCCGTCGAGCGGGACGCGGGCCTGGTCGCCCTCCCTGGGCAGCCGGCCGAGCGAGGCGACCAGGCAGCCGGCCACCGTCTCGTACGGGCCCTCGGGCAGGGTGACGCCGGTCTCCTCCGCGAAGTCGCCGAGGTTGAGCAGGCCGTCCAGCTCCATGCCGCCGCCGGCCAGCCGGCGGGTGGTGGCGGTCTCCGGCCGGTCGTACTCGTCCCGGATCTCGCCGATCACCTCCTCGACCAGGTCCTCCAGGGTGACGATCCCGGCGGTGCCGCCGTACTCGTCCACCACGATGGCCAGGTGGTGGCCCTCCCGGCGCATCTCGCCCATCGCCTCCAGCACCCGCTTGGTGCCGGGCAGCAGCTTGACCGGACGGGCCAGGTCGCGGACCTTGACGGCCTGCTCGCCGCGGGCGCCGTACAGGTCGCGGACGTGGACGAAGCCGACCACGGCGTCGGCGCTGCCCTCGACCACCGGGTAGCGCGAGTGCGGCGAGGTGTCGGCCTGGTGCCGTACGGCGGTCAGCGGGCGCTCGGCGTCCAGGAAGGTCACCTCGGTGCGCGGGACCATCACCTCGCGCAGCTGGCGCTCCCCGGCGGCGAACACGTCCGCGATCAACGCCCTTTCGTCGCTGCCCAGTTCGGTGTTGGCGGCGACCAGGCCGCGCAGCTCCTCGGAGCTCATCGAGCCGCGCCCGGCCGTCGGGTCGCCGCCGAGCAGCCGGACCATCAGGTTGGTGGAGTGGCCGAGCAGCCAGATCACCGGGCGCAGCGCCACCGACATCACGTCCACCACGGGGGCGGCGACCACCGCGATGGACTCGGCGCGCTGCAGGCCGATCCGCTTGGGGGTGAGCTCACCGAGCACCAGCGACACGTAGCTGATCACCAGGGTGAGGCCGACCAGGGCGACCGCGTCGGACATCCCCTCGGACAGGCCCGCCCGGACGAACAGCGGGGCGACCTTGCCGGCCAGGGTGTCCGCGCCGAAGGCTGCGGACAGGAAGCCCATGCAGGTCACGCCGACCTGGACGGCGGCCAGGAAGCGGTTGGGGTCGGCGGCCAGGTGCGCGGCCCGGGCCGAGCGCCGGGTGCCGTGCGCCGCCAGCGTCCGGATCTGGCCCTCGCGCAGCGAGATCAGCGAGATCTCGGCGACGTTGAACAGCCCGCCCAACAGGATGAAGACGAGGACGAGCGCGGCGTCCCCGAAGGTTTCGTTCACAGCGGGCCAGTGTAGGTGGCCGGTGCGTACTGGGGCCCGCCGCCGAACTCGCGTCGTCGGCCCGGAGGGCGGGCGGGAGTTTGGCGGCGGGCCCCCGGCCCGGACACGTCGGCGGCCCGCCGCCTCCCGGTCTCGGAAGCGGGCGGGCCGCCGGAACAGGCCGTACGGGCGGGGCTCAGATGAGGCCCAGCTCCTGGACCGCGTCGCGCTCCTCGGTCAGCTCGTTGACCGAGGCGTCGATGCGGGTGCGGGAGAAGTCGGAGATCTCCAGGCCCTGGACGATCTCGAACTTGCCGTCCTTGGTGGTGACCGGGAAGGAGGAGATCAGACCGGCCGGGACGCCGTAGGAGCCGTCGGAGACGACACCCATGGAGGTCCAGTCGCCCTCGGCGGTGCCGTTGACCCAGGTGTACACGTGGTCGATGGCGGCGTTGGCGGCCGAGGCGGCCGAGGAGGCGCCGCGGGCGTCGATGATGGCGGCGCCGCGCTTGGCGACGGTCGGGATGAAGTCGTTCTCCAGCCAGGCCTGGTCGCTGCCGATGGCCTCGAAGGCCGGCTTGCCGGCGACCTCGGCCTGGAAGATGTCCGGGTACTGGGTCGCGGAGTGGTTGCCCCAGATGGTGACGCGCTTGATGTCGGAGACCAGGGCGCCGGTCTTGGCGGACAGCTGGCCGACCGCGCGGTTGTGGTCCAGGCGGGTCATGGCGGTGAACCGCTCGGCCGGAACGTCCGGGGCGTTGCGCTGGGCGATCAGGGCGTTGGTGTTGGCCGGGTTGCCGACGACCAGGACCTTGATGTCGTCCGCGGCGTGGTCGTTGATGGCCTTGCCCTGCGGGCCGAAGATGCCGCCGTTGGCCTGCAGCAGGTCGCCGCGCTCCATGCCGGCGGTGCGCGGACGGGCGCCGACCAGCAGCGCGACGTTGGCGCCGTCGAAGGCCTCGTTCGGGTTGTCGGTGATGGTGATGTCGCGCAGCAGCGGGAAGGCACAGTCGACGAGCTCCATGGCGGTGCCCTCGGCGGCCTTGAGGCCCTGCGGGATCTCCAGGAGGCGCAGGTTCACCGGCACGTCGGCGCCGAGCAGGTGGCCCGAGGCGATGCGGAAGAGCAGCGCGTAGCCGATCTGGCCGGCCGCTCCGGTGATGGTGACGTTGACGGGGGTGCGGGTCATTTCTACCTTCTCCAGCAGATCGCCAGGTGCCCCAGGCACACCGGCACTGGAGCCAGGATGATCTCTCGACATCGAGAGACCGGCGTCAGGTTATCGCAAAGGGAAGCGTACGCCGCGTGTGCAGGCGTGGCTGTTGCGTCACAACGGACACCGCTGATCCGGCACGGACGCACCGTGGCCCCGCCCGGGAGTCCCGGACGGGGCCACGGTGCGAAGGCGGCTCAGTGCTTGGGTCGGCCGATCAGCTGGCCGATGTTGTCGAGCAGCGGGAACTCCAGCCACGGGTTCGGCTGCGCCACCAGGGTCAGCAGCACGATCGAGGCGCCCAGGAAGGTCAGCACGATCACGTCGGTGAAGCGGCTGCGCACCGCCAGCATCCCGACCTCGGGCAGCACCAGCCGCAGCACCGCGCCGAGCAGCACCCCGGCGCCGAGGATGAGCAGCCCGTACTTGAAGCCCTCCTTGAAGTCGGCGAACCAGGTGACCGCGAGGCCGGCGCCGACCACCGACAGGACCAGCGTTATCGGCCACTGCCGCACCGGCAGGGCGTGGTCGCGTCCGAGGGCCGGGGCGGCGCCCTCGGGCGGCATGGTTCCGGTGGTCTTGACCGGCCTGCGCCGGGACCGCGCCGGTCGCGGTTCAGTCATGCTCGTCGTCCCTCGGGGGTCAGACGCCGACGCGGCGCTCGGCCGCCTCGACGATGTTGTTGAGCAGCATCGCGCGGGTCATCGGGCCCACGCCGCCGGGGTTCGGGGAGATCCAGCCTGCCACCTCGGCCACGCCCGGGTGCACGTCGCCGACGATCTTGCCCTCGCTGCGGCTGACGCCCACGTCCAGCACCGCCGCGCCCGGCTTGACGTCCTCCGGCTTGACCAGGTGCGGCACGCCCGCGGCGGCCACGATGATGTCGGCCTTGCGCAGGTGCGCGCCGAGGTCGCGGGTGCCGGTGTGGCACAGGGTCACGGTGGCGTTCTCGCTGCGGCGGGTCAGCAGCAGGCCGATCGAGCGGCCGACGGTGATGCCGCGGCCGACCACGACCACCTCGGCGCCGTTGATCTCGACGTCGTGGCGGCGCAGCAGCTCGACGATGCCCAGCGGGGTGCACGGCAGCGGGCCGTCGATGCCCAGGGCGAGGCGGCCCAGCGAGGTCGGGTGCAGGCCGTCGGCGTCCTTGTCCGGGTCCATCAGCTCCAGGACCGGGTTCTGGTCCAGGCCCTTGGGCAGCGGCAGCTGGACGATGTAGCCGGTGCAGGCCGGGTCGGCGTTGAGCTCGCGGACGACGTTCTCGACGTCCTCCTGGGTGGCGGTGGCGGGCAGCTCGCGCTGGATCGAGGCGATGCCGACCTCGGCGCAGTCCTTGTGCTTCCCGTTGACGTACCAGCGGCTGCCCGGGTCGTCGCCGACCAGGACGGTGCCGAGGCCGGGCATGACGCCCTTCGCCTTGAGGGCCGCCACGCGGGCGGCGAGTTCGGACTTGATCGCGGACGCGGTGGCCTTGCCATCGAGAATCTGGGCAGTCATGACCCCATTCTCCCGGATCGCGACCGGCCTCCGTACCCGGGCCGTTCCCGCGACCGGACGGGCACGGAAGGTCCGCCCCGTATTGCGGTTGCGCCACAGTCTTGGCCCGGCACCCGGAACCGGCTGGACACGGTACTGCCGTCCGGATGACGATATGCGGGCATCCCCTGCCGCGACGCGGCCCGGTGACGGGTCGACGGATCCCGTGGCGGGGGCGTACCCGGGGGAAAGAGCCAGTGATCCGACCACAGCAGACCGAGCGGCCCGACCGCCGCGGCACCGTCCTCACCGCGCCGCGCCCGTCCAGGCCCGTGCTCGCCCGTTCCTCGTCACGCTGCTGAGCCGGCCGTGCCCGTCACCGCCGCCGGGCTGTCACTGCGCGCCGATACCGTCCCGTTCCGTCGTCGACCCGACTCGCCGACCGCAACCGGGTCCTCCGCCGTCCCGTCCCCGCGTCCCGTAACTGCCCGGAGGCATCCATGAGTTACCCGCCCGACCCGAACAACCCGTACGGCCAGCCGCCGGCCGCACCGGGCTACGGCTACCCGCAGCAGGCCGCGCCGGGTTACGGCTACCCGCAGCAGGCCCCGATGGCCGCGCCGGGCTACGGCTTCGCGCCGCCCGTGCCGCAGTCCATGCCGGGCCTGGTGATGACCGCCCGGGTGCTGCTGTTCATCATCGGCGGTGTGCAGGTGATCCTCGCGGGGTTCTGCCTGATCGCGGCCGCGGTCGCCAACGACGCCGTCAACAAGACCACGACGAGCAGCGACGACTGGATCAGCTCGATCGGCCACGCCGCGGCCGGCATCCTGCTGGTCATCGGCGTCGTGTGGGCGCTGGCCGCCACGCTGTCCATCACGCTGGGCGCGAAGTTCGGCAAGGGTGGCAACGGCGTCCGGATCACCACCATCGTCTACGGCTCGATCGCCTCGCTGTTCGGCCTGCTCGACCTGATCGGCGGGATCAACACCAAGATCACGGTGAACATCATCATGGGGCTGATCTGGATCGCGATCTGCGTGATCTGGATCACCGCCATGTGCGTCCGCGAAGGCGTCAACTGGTTCAACCGGCCGCGGTACTGACCGAACGGCACGGAACACGGCGAAGCGGCCCGGCTCCCTCCTCGGGGGAAGCCGGGCCGCTTCGTGCTACCGCTCTCGTCCTACCGGCCGACGGCTCAGTGGAAGAAGTGGCGCGCGCCGGTGAAGTACATCGTCACGCCCGCCTTCTCGGCCGCCTCGATGACCTGCTCGTCGCGGATCGAACCGCCCGGCTGGACGATCGCCCTGACGCCGGCGGCGATCAGGATCTCCGGGCCGTCCGGGAACGGGAAGAAGGCGTCCGAGGCCGCGTACGAGCCCTTGGCCCGCTCGCCGGCCCGCTCGACCGCGAGCTTGCAGGAGTCGACCCGGTTGACCTGGCCCATGCCGACGCCGACCGAGGCGCCGTCCTTGGCCAGCAGGATCGCGTTGGACTTGACGGCCCGGCAGGCGCGCCAGGCGAAGGCCAGCTCGGCCAGCTCGGCCGCGGAGAGCGCCTCGCCGGTGGCCAGCGTCCAGTTCGCCGGGTCGTCGCCCTCGGCCTGGACCCGGTCGGCGTCCTGGAGCAGCACGCCGCCGGAGATCGGGCGGACCTCCTGGCGGTTGGCCGGCGCCTCGGGGGCGAGCAGCACCCGCAGGTTCTTCTTGCGGGCCAGCACCTCGACGGCGCCGTCCTCGTAGCCGGGGGCCACGACGACCTCGGTGAAGATCGGGGCGATCTGCTCGGCCAGCTCGACGGTGACCGGGCGGTTGACCGCGATCACGCCGCCGTACGCGGAGACCGGGTCGCACTCGTGCGCCTTGCGGTGCGCCTCGACGACGTCGGCGCCGGTCGCGATGCCGCACGGGTTGGCGTGCTTGATGATCGCGACGGCCGGCTCGGCGTGGTCGTACGCGGCGCGGCGGGCGGCGTCGGTGTCGACGTAGTTGTTGTACGACATCTCCTTGCCGTGCAGCTGCTGCGCGCCGGCCAGGCCGCCGGTGCCGTCGCTGTACAGCGCGGCGCCCTGGTGCGGGTTCTCGCCGTAGCGCAGCACGTTCTGCCGCTCCCAGGTGCCGCCCAGGAACTCGGGGAACCGCTCGTCGCTCGGGGCGTAGCCGGCCTCGAACCAGGAGGCCACAGCCACGTCGTAGGCGGCGGTGTGGGCGAACGCGGCACCGGCCAGGCGCTTGCGGGTGGCCAGGTCGAAGCCGCCCTCCCGGACGGCCGTCAGCACGTCGCCGTAGCGGGCCGGGTCGACCACGACGGCCACCGAGGGGTGGTTCTTGGCGGCGGCGCGCACCATGCTCGGGCCGCCGATGTCGATCTGCTCCACGCACTCGTCGGGGGTGGCGCCGGAGGCGACGGTGGCCTTGAACGGGTAGAGGTTCACCACGACCAGGTCGAAGGGCTCGACGCCGAGTTCGGCCAGCTGCGCGCGGTGCGACTCCAGGCGCAGGTCGGCGAGCACGCCGGCGTGCACGCGGGGGTGCAGCGTCTTCACGCGCCCGTCCAGGCACTCCGGGAAGCCGGTCAGCTCGGAGACCTCGGTCACCGGGACACCGGCGGCGGCGATCCGGCCGGCGGTGGAGCCGGTGGAGACGATGGCGACCCCGGCGGCGTGCAGGCCCTGGGCCAGCTCCTCCAGACCGGTCTTGTCGTACACGCTGATCAGCGCGCGACGGATCGGACGGATGTTCTCCGAAACGGGGGGCGTGGTGGAGCTGGCACTCATGCCGGAATCCATACCTTTCGGTCCTCGATGCGGTGACCTTCGCGGGCCAGCCGGCCCACGACGTCGACGAGCAGCTTGCGCTCGACAGTCTTGATGCGCTCGTGCAGCGCGTCGCCGCCATCGGCGTGGTCGGCGTCGACGACCTCGACGACGCCCTGCGCGATGATCGGCCCGGTGTCCACCCCGGCGTCGACCAGGTGGACGGTGCAGCCGGTGACCTTCACCCCGTACGCGAGCGCGTCGGTGACGCCATGGGCGCCGGGGAAGGAGGGCAGCAGTGCGGGGTGGGTGTTGACGATCCGCCCGCCGAAGGCCGCCATGAACTCGGGGCCGAGGATCTTCATGAAGCCGGCCGTGACCACCAGGTCCGGCTGGTGGGCGGCGACGGAGGCGGTCAGCGCGCGGTCCCAGTCGGCGCGGTCCGGGAAGTCCTTCACCCGGTGGACGAAGGTCGGCAGGCCCGCCTTCTCGGCGCGCTCCAGTCCGGCGATCCCGTCCCGGTCCGCGCCCACCGCGATGATCTCGGCGCCGTAGGCCGGGTCGGCGACGGCGTCGATCAGCGCCTGCAGATTGGTGCCGGAGCCGGAGACCAGCACCACCAGGCGGGCCGGTCCGGGCGTACGGGGCGGGAAGAGCTGGGCGGGGGCGGCGGCCACTGCGCGATTCTCCGTAGGTCGGGCGCCGTCCGCTGGTACGTCCACCGGCGGTGGGGCCACTACGAACGGCAGGTCGAGCGAAGGGGAACACCAGGAGAACCCGCCGCGACGCGGGCCCCGGGAACCAATGTGAGCTGCTGACCGTCACCACGATAACGGCTGGTCGGACGGCCTCCGCACCCTCCCCGCGGCGCTACGCGCGTAGTTGAGACGGGGATCTCCTCGGGCCCCGCGCACCGGAGTTACGCACCCCGCCCCGGCCGGGGGCACGGGCCCCCGGCCGGGCCCCTCGAACGGTTGCGGGATCATTGGGGGCGCGGGAGAGCGCTCCGACGCGCGACCCTCCGCACGGCCCCCGACCGAGAAGGAATGGCTGAACCGATGAGCAGCGGCGACGACAACGGCGAGCACAACCCCTTCGCGCCGCCGCCGGCGGACGCCCCGGACCAGCCGTGGCAGCCGCGCGGCCCCTGGCCCACTCAGGGCCCGGAAGGCAACGGCGGCCAGGGCGGCGGCGACCGCCCGCAGCTCCCGCCGCCGTGGGGCCAGGGCGGCGGCGACGGCCGCCCCGGCCAGCGCCCGCCCGTCCCGCAGCCGCCCCGGCTCGACCCCGCCAACCCGGCCCACCGCCGGGCCCGCAACGCCGCACTGGCGGGGCCGTTCGCGCTGGTCTGCCTGTTCGCCGAGTTCCACTGGATCGCGCTGCTGGTCGGGCTGCTCGGGATCTACTGGGGCGTCAGCGCGCTGCGGGCCAAGCAGCCGGCGGCCGGGACGCCGGGAACGGCCCCGGCCGGCGCCGTTCCCGGCGTCCCGGCGCCGAACCCGCTCACCCCGGCCGCGCTGGCCGGGATCCTGACCGGCGCGATGACCGTCGCGATGGTCGGCCTGATGGTCGGACTCGGGGTCTACTACCAGGACTACGCGACCTGCGTCCGGGACTCGCTGACCAACGTCGGCGCCGAGAACTGCGACCGGTACGCCCCGCAGTGGTACGTGGACTTCACCGGGAACGCGGAGTAGCCACCGGGTTCAATCGACGGGGCCCCGGCCGGACAGCCGCCGCACGAGGGCGTACGTGCGGGCGCGCAGCCGCAGTGTGCTCCGGTGCGCGTGCACCGCGAGCCCGGCGTACGCGCCCGGGGCGGCCGCCGGGGCCCGGCCGGCCGAGGAGGACCGGCCGGCCAAGGCGGACCGGCCGGCCGACGGGCTGAGCGCGCGGTGCCGGACCAACAGGGCACCCGGGACGGCGACCAGCGCCAGCCAGCCCGCCGCCGCCAGGCCCGTCCACCACGGCCGCGGCCCCAACCAGGCCATCCGCTCCCCCGCCAGCGCCCCGCCCGACAGCCAGCCCAGCGCCGCCGCCCCGGCACCGAGCAGCAGCGCGGCCGCCAGCGCCGCCGTCACCGTCGCGGCCGCCGGCCAGGGGCGGCCGTCCTCGCGCGGACCCGGCCGGCCTGCCGCCGCACGGCCCAGCAGGACCGCCGGCACCAGCCCCGCCAACAGCGGCAGCGCCAACGCCGCCAGCCGCCAGCCGCCCGGGCCCTCCTGGGGCAACAGGGCGAACAGCGGGAACTCCGGCACCGGGCCGAGCTCCGTACCGCCCGGCGACACCAGCGTCCCGGTACCGACCTCGAAGCCCGGGCCCAGCGCGTACGCCGCACCCCACAGCACCGCGTTCGGCAGCAGCACCGTCGCGAGCAGCAGCAGCCCGAGCAGGGCGGCGGGCCCGCCCCTGAGCAGCGCCGCCCCGCGGCCGCCGCCGGTCACCGCGTCCAGCACCGCGGCCACCGCCACCAGCACCCCGCCCGCCGCGACCAGCCCCGCCCCGGCCGCGCCGGCCGCCCGCCGCACCGCGGCCGCGCCGCCGGTCGGCCGACAGCCCGGGGGCAGCCGGTCGAGCAGCGGGTGCGCCGTGGTGGGCAGGGGCCGCGCCGAACGGACGCCCGCGACGGTCGCCAGCCCGGCGAGCAGGCCGACCACCAGGAGGTCCGGCAGCACCCGGCTGCGGAACAGCCCGGCACCCGCGCAGTGCAGCGCCACCGCGACCGCCACCGCGCAGTAACCCGTCCAGAGCGCGAACGGGCCGCCCCACTGCGAGCGCAGTCCGCGCCGGGCCGCCACCCCGGCCCCCGCCCGGTACAGCCGCACCACCGCCAGGGCGCCGAGCAGCAGCGGGGTGACGGTCAGTGGGGCGCCCTCGTCCCCGCGCAGCACCGGTGCGCCGTGCCCCAGCAGCCAGAGTGCACCCGCCAACCGGGTGGCGCGCGCCGCGCCCGAGTCGGCGTACGGTGTCGCGACCCAGAGGCCGAGCACCGGTACCGTGACCACCGCCAGGCCGACCAACGCGGTCCGCACCCCCGCCAACAGGTCGGCCAGCACGGGGCGTCCGCCCAATTCGCCAGGCGATTCCAGGATCGGACGTCCCATCAGCTGTGTCATGGGCCTCATGCTGCCAAGGCGACTCGCCATGCTCCGTGAAGCGGCAAACCGCCGCCGTGTCCCAGATTATTGGCTTATGCGCCTTTTCAGACCCTGCCCCCAAGCCGTCGGCGCCCCGGCCCGGAGCGTCTGATGACCACGCCATCCACCCACGCCACCGACCCGCCGCGGAAGCTGACACCCGGTGAGTCCCAGGTCCTCGCCCACCTCGCCGCCGGGCACGACCTCCAGCACACCGCCGCCGCCCTCGGGGTCACCCCCACCGTCGCGCGCGACCTCCTCCACGGCGCACTGCGGAAACTCGGCTGCCCCACCGAAGCCGCCGCCATCGCCCTCATCAGAAGCGCACCCCCCGTCCACCCGGGCCGGCGTCCCCCGGCCCCGCACACCAGCACGCGAGCGGCCCCCACAGCCTCGGGAGAACACGGCGGCATGACGACCACCCCGACCGCGACGCGGAACCCGGCATCCGGCGAACCCGACCGGCGCGACCAGCAGCACCGCTCCCCCGCCGTCGGCACCGAGCGCGGGCCGGAGGACCGCGGGGTCCCCCGCGCGGCGACCCCGGTCGGGCCGACGGAGCCGGGTGACCCCGCGCCCCTCCGGCAACGCGACACCGCGCCCCCCGGCCGGACCGGGGCCGGCGCTCCGCCCCCGCGGCAGCACCCACCCACCGCGCCCGCCGATGCCCGCAAGCGCGGCGGCGCGGCCACCGGCCGGAGCGCGAGCGCGGAGCGGCAGTCCGTCCCGCGGCAGGAGGCCCCCTCGCCCGCCGGCCGCAGGGAGCGCATCGACATGGCCCTCATCGAAGCCGGGAGCCGGCGGGACCCCTCGGACGAACCCGTGGCGGGCTTCGACGATCTCTACGAGGAGGCGCACACCCGGCTGGTGCAGCAGGTGTTCCTGCTGACCGCGTGCCGGCACCGGGCGGTGCACTGTGTGCGGCGGGCGTTCGGGGAGGCGCGGCAGGGGTGGGCCGAGGTGGTCGGGTCGGGGGATCCGGAGGCCTGGGTGCGGGTGCGGGCGGGCGAGCTGGCGTTGTCGCCGTGGCACTGGGGCGAGCTGCGGCGGGCGCACGCGTGGACGCTGCCGCATCGGCGGATCGGGGTGCGGCCGGCGGACGAGGCGCAGGCGGTGCTGCCGGACCAGGACCGGCTGACCGATCGGGACAGGGCGCTGCTGAAGGCCCTGCGGCGGCTGTCGCGGCCGCAGCGGCGGGCGCTGGTGCTGCACGACGGGCTGGGGCTGCCGGCGGCGGCGATCGCGGTGGAGGTGGAGTCGACCCGGACGGCGGCCGAGGGGCGGGTATGGGCCGCGCGGGCGGCGCTGGCGCAGTGGGTGCCCGAACTGGTGGGGCCGGATCCGGCGGCGCCGGGGTTCGCGGACGGGCTGAGCGGACTGCTGCACCGGGCGGCGGTGCGGGGGTGCCCGGAGCCGCACCGCTCGCCGGTGCCGCTGCTGCGGGCCCGGCACCGGGTGTGGACGGCGAGCCGGACGGGCGCGGCGGCGCTGCTGACCCTGGCGGTGGGCGGGGCGACGCTGGCGACCCTGGCGGGGCTGCGCCCGGCGGCGCTGTTCGAGTCGTACGACCCGCCGGCCCTCACACTGTGCGTGCCGGCCCCGGGCGCGAACGTGGCGCCGCCGGGTGTGCCGCTGCTGCCGGACGGGGCGCCGAACGGCATCGCCAGTCTGTGGTGCAGCCCGGCACCGGGCCTGGCGGCGGTGGTGGTGGATCCGCAGCCTCGGGCGGTGGCGGGCTGGGAGCTGCCTGCCTCGGCGGAGGACCAGGCGCCGCCCCCGCGGCAGGGTCCGGCGGTGTGCCCGCTGTGGTCCCCGCTGCCCTGCACGACGGGCCCGAAGCGCTGAGGCGCCGAAACGGCGAGCGCCCCCGCCCGGGAAGGACGGGGGCGCTCACCGCGCAAGGGACCGACGTCAGCCGGCGATGATCTCGCGGGCCAGGCGGGCGGTCTCGGACGGCGTCTTGCCGACCTTGACACCGGCGGCCTCGAGGGCCTCCTTCTTCGCCTGGGCGGTGCCCGAGGAGCCCGAGACGATGGCGCCGGCGTGGCCCATGGTCTTGCCCTCGGGGGCGGTGAAGCCCGCGACGTAGCCGACGACCGGCTTGGTGACGTGCTCGGCGATGTAGGCCGCGGCACGCTCCTCGGCGTCGCCACCGATCTCACCGATCATGACGATGATCTCGGTCTCCGGGTCCTCCTGGAACGCCTTGAGGGCGTCGATGTGGGTGGTGCCGATGACCGGGTCACCGCCGATGCCCACGGCCGAGGAGAAGCCGATGTCGCGCAGCTCGTACATGAGCTGGTAGGTCAGGGTGCCCGACTTCGAGACCAGACCGATCTTGCCGGAGGTGGTGATGTCGGCCGGGATGATGCCGGCGTTCGACTGTCCGGGGCTGATCAGGCCGGGGCAGTTCGGGCCGATGATCCGGGTCTTGTTGCCCTTCGAACCGGCGTACGCCCAGAAGGCGGCGGTGTCGTGCACCGGGACGCCCTCGGTGATGACGACGGCCAGCGGGATCTCGGCGTCGATGGCCTCGATGACGGCGGCCTTGGTGAAGGCCGGCGGCACGAAGAGGACGGAGACGTCGGCGCCGGTCTTCTCCATCGCCTCGGCGACGGAGCCGAAGACGGGCACCTCGGTGCCGTCGACGTCGACCGTGGTCCCGGCCTTGCGCGGGTTGACACCGCCGACGATCTGGGTGCCGGAGGCGAGCATGCGGCGGGTGTGCTTCATGCCCTCGGAGCCGGTCATGCCCTGGACGATGACCTTGCTGTCCTTGGTAAGGAAGATAGCCATGGTGTTAAGTCCCCTTCCTTACTTGTTGGCCAGCTCGGCGGCGCGGTCAGCGGCGCCGTCCATGGTGTCCACGCGCTGGACCAGCGGGTGGTTGGCGTCGTCGAGGATCTTGCGACCCAGCTCCGCGTTGTTGCCGTCCAGGCGGACGACCAGCGGCTTGGTGACGTTCTCGCCCTTGCTCGCGAGGAGCTCCAGGGCCTGCACGATGCCGTTGGCGACCGCGTCACAGGCGGTGATGCCGCCGAAGACGTTGACGAAGACCGACTTGACGTCGGGGTCGCCCAGGATGATCTCCAGGCCGTTCGCCATGACCTCGGCGGACGCGCCGCCACCGATGTCGAGGAAGTTGGCGGGCTTGACGCCGCCGTGCTTCTCACCGGCGTAGGCGACCACGTCGAGGGTGCTCATGACGAGGCCCGCGCCGTTGCCGATGATGCCGACCTGGCCGTCGAGCTTGACGTAGTTCAGGCCCTTGGCCTTGGCGGCCGCCTCGAGCGGGTTGGCCGCGGCCTTGTCCTCGAGCGCCTCGTGCTCCGGCTGACGGAACTCGGCGTTCTCGTCCAGGGAGACCTTGCCGTCGAGCGCGATGATCTTGCCGTCGCCGGACTTGATCAGCGGGTTGACCTCGACGAGGAGGGCGTCCTCGGCGATGAAGACCTTCCACAGCTTCTGCAGGACGTCGGCGACCTGGTCGGCGACCTCGGCCGGGAACTTCGCCGCGGCGACGATCTCGGCGGCCTTCTCCGGGGTGCAGCCCTCGTTGGCGTCGACCGGGATCTTGGCGAGCGCGTCGGGGTTCTCCTCGGCGACGACCTCGATCTCCACGCCGCCCTCGACGCTGGCCATGGCCAGGAAGGTGCGGTTGGTGCGGTCCAGCAGGAACGAGACGTAGTACTCGTCCTTGATGTCCGCGGTCTGGGCCAGCATCACCTTGTGCACGGTGTGGCCCTTGATGTCCATACCGAGGATCGCCTCGGCCTTGGCGACGGCGTCGGCCGGGTCGGCGGCGAGCTTGACGCCACCGGCCTTGCCGCGGCCGCCCACCTTCACCTGAGCCTTGACGACGGCGCGGCCGCCGAAGCGCTCCGCGATGGCGGCAGCGTCTGCGGCGGTCTCGATGACATCGCCGTCAAGCACGGGCACGCCGTGCTTGGCGAAGAGGTCCCTCGCCTGGTACTCGAACAGGTCCACGTGTTTGTCCTTGTTCGTGGTCGCGGATTGTGTCTCTACGAGCGTGCCACGGCAGGATCTTCGCTGCGGGTCGTCGGGGCGGTGCGGGTACGCAGAGGTACGGCCTTGCGGCCCACACAGCCACGGGCGCACACGTCAATCAACACGCGCGTCACGTCCGTCTGGCAGGTTATCCCCGTGGGACGGGCGTGTTCCGCCCGGGGCCTGTCCGGCCCGGGTGAGAACCGTCACAGATCAGCCGGGACGCCCGGTCCACCGATCGGGCGGGGTTCACCCACCCGGGTGAGGCGGTCACACCCCCTGGTCCGCCCCCTTCATCAGGTGCCGCGGGATCGGACGCTTCTCGATCGCCGCCGCCATGATCTCGGGGAAGGCGTCCGGGGTACAGGCGAAGGCCGGGGCGCCGAGCGCGGCCAGCGCGGCGGCGTGGGCGTGGTCGTAGGCCGGCGCACCTTCGTCGGAGAGCGCGAGCAAGGCGATGAACTGGACGCCGGCCGCCTTCATCGCGGCGACCCGCCGCAGCATGCCGTCCCGGATGCCGCCCTCGTACAGGTCGCTGATCAGCACCACGACGGTCTCGGACGGCCGGGTGATCTTCGACTGGCAGTAGGCGAGCGCGCGGTTGATGTCGGTGCCGCCGCCGAGCTGGGTGGCGAACAGCACGTCCACCGGGTCGGTGAGCTGCTCGGTGAGGTCGACCACCGAGGTGTCGAAGACGACCAGTCGGGTGTCCAGGGTGCGCATCGAGGCGAGCACCGCGCCGAAGACCGCCGAGTGGACGACCGAGGGCGCCATCGAGCCGGACTGGTCGATGCAGAGGATGACGTCCTTCTTCACCGCGCGCTGGGCCCGGGCGTAGCCGACCAGCCGCTCGGGCACGACGGTGCCGTGCTCGGGCAGGTAGTTCTTCAGGTTGGCCCGGATCGTCCGGTCCCAGTCGATGTCCCGGTGGCGCGGCCGGTTCACCCGGGCGCTGCGATCGAGGGCGCCGCCCACGGTGGCCCTGGTCCGGTCGGCGAGCCTGCGCTCCAGGTCGGCGACCACCTTGCCGACCACGGCCCTGGCGCTCTCCCGGGTGGTCTCGGGCAGCGCGTGCTTGAGCGACAGCAGGGTGCCGACCAGGTGCACGTCCGGTTCGACGGCCTCCAGCATCTCCGGCTCCAGCAGCAGCCGGTCCAGGCCGAGTCGGGTGATCGCGTCCTGCTGCATCAGCTGGACGACAGTGGACGGGAAGTACTCTCGGATGCCGCCGAGCCAGCGGGCCACCTGCGGGGCCGAGCCGCCGAGCCCGGCGCTGCGGCGCCCGCCGCGCGGGGACCGGCCGGCCTCGTCGGGGCCGCCCCGGTAGAGCGCGGCCAGGGCGCCGTCCATCGCGGCGTCGCGGCCGCGCAGGGTGCAGCCGGTGCCGTCGGCCTCGCCGCCGAGCACCAGGCGCCAGCGGCGCAGCCGTTCGTCGGTCGTGGTCGCCATCGGGTCCTCCTCCTTCGGTCGGGTGTTGCGGCGGTCAGGTGTTGCGGCCGGTGGCCTGCCGCGGGATCTTCGGGCGGACGCCGAGCAGCAGGGCCAGCACCGGAACGGCGGCGTCGGCGCGGTCCCGGTCGAGGTCGCCGGCCGTCTCGGGTGCCGGCGGGGCCACGCCGAGCGGCCCGGCTGCGACCCGGCCGCCGATGGTGGTGCGCACGCCCGCCTCCAACCCGGCGAAGGTGCGGCGCAGCAGCGGCAGGACGTCGGTGAAGACCTCGGCACTGACGCCGTTCAGCCACTCGTCCAGCAGGGCGAGCAGCCGGGGGTCGTGCAGCAGCAGGGCGCCGCCGCCGGTGAGGAAGCCCTCGACCCAGCCGGCCGCGTCCGCCGGGGCGCTGGCGACGGACAGCACCAGCCGCAGCCGTCGGCCGGCCTCCTCGGAGTCCAGCCGGCCGTCGTCCAGCAGCAGCCGGACGGCGCGGCCGCGCAGCAGGCCGGGGGCGCCGGTGGCCGGTCCGCCGGCGGGCTCGCGGCGGGCCAGCGACCGCAGGGCGGCGGCCCAGCGCTCGGCCAGGCCGTCGGTGTCCGGGGAGGCTCCCGGGGCGGCTTGTCCGGAGGCATCCGGGTCGAGCAGGGCGATCGCGCCGTGCACCTCGTCGATCCGGGCGCGCATCGCCGCCGCGCTCTCGGCGTCCAACCCGACGCAGGCGGGCGGCAGTCCGACGCAGACCCGCTCGGCCAGGCCCGCGGCGGCCCCGGCCAGCGCGCCGTGGTCGGTGCCGCGCACGTCGCCGTAGCGCAGCGCGCGGACCAGCGCGGGCAGCGCGCCCGCCAGGTGCGCGACGTCGGTGTCCAGGGCCGCGCAGTCGGCGAGCACCCGCATCACGGCGGGCAGCGCGCCGGACAGCCCGGCCAGCAGGCAGGTCTCCACCAGGCCGGTCAGCTCGGCGAGTTCGACGGCGGCCCGGGCGGTACCGACCGCCTTGTTGACGGCGGCCTCCTCGACCGTGGTGCCCCACTGGGCGGCCTCGGCGATCCGGACCGCGAACTCGGGCTGCCAGCACAGCCGCCAGCTCTCCCGGAAGGTCCCGGTGGAGTGGACCGAGGAGCGGGCCGGCACGCCCCACTCGACGCCCAGCAGCCGCAGCCGGTGGAGCAGCCGGGAGCGGGCCGCGTCGGTGTCCTTGCGCAGGTCGAGGTCGAGGTCCCGCGCCGCGGCTCCGGGCTTGAGCCGCAGCGAGCGCTGCAGCCGGGCGAGGTCGCGCTGCAGCGGCACCGCCGGTGCGGCCTCCGGGACTTCGCCGAGCTCGTCGCCGACCACCAGGCGGTCCCGGACGAGTTCCAGGGCGACGTCCGAGCCCTCGCAGAGCACCGCGCGGACGGCGTCCAGGGTCTCGGTCAGCCCGGCGAGCGGGCGGCCGCGCAGCACCGCGAGGGTCTCGGCGAGCCGGACCGCCTCGATGACGTGGGCGGAGGAGACCGGGTGGTCCGCGGCGCGCAGCAGCTCGGCGGCCCGGGTGAGCCAGCGCGGGACCGGGTCGCCCTCGGTGGTGAACAGGTGGTGGTACCAGCCGGGCGACTGGATGCCCGCGCCGTAGCCGGTGGCCTGGGAGAGCCGGCGGTGCGTCCACGGGATCCAGGTGATGTCCGCCTTCACCTTCTTCGGCAGTTCGGCGAGCAGTGCCCGGTCGTGGGCGACGGTGGGCATCGTCGCCAGCGCGGGGACGTGGAAGGCCCCGCAGACCACGGCGATCCGGCGGTGTCCGGCGCGGCGGGCGGCGCGGATCTGCTGGCGCATGTACGCCTCGCGCAGTTGGTCCCGGCGGGACTCGCCGAGGCCCTCGGCGCGCAGCGCGGCCATCGCCTCGGCGACGGCGGCGAAGGGCACCAGCGCGTCCGCGCCGGGGGCGCGGTGCTCGACCACGTCCTCCCACCAGCGCTCCGGGTCGTCGTGACCGGCGACCTCGGCGAGCAGCGCCAGCGGGTCGGCGTGCAGCTCGTCGGGGCGGTCCCCGTCGGGGCGGTCCTCGTCGGGGCGGTCCTCGTCGGGGCGGTCCTCCTCGGGGCGGCCCCCGTCGGCGGCCTCGGCGGGTGCGAAGCCGTACCCGGCGGGCAGGTCGATGAAGCGGACCGGCAGGTCGTGGTCCACGGCGTGGCGGATCGCCACCCACTCCGGGGAGAACTCGGCGTACGGCCAGAACGCTGCCTTCGCCGGGTCGTCCACCGCGTGGGCGAGCAGGGCGACCGGCGGTACCAGGTCCTTCTCGGCGGCGAGGTGGACGACGGCGTCGGCCTCCGCCGGGCCCTCGATCAGCACCGCGTCCGGCTGCCACTGCGCCAGCGCGGCGGCCACCGCCCGGGCCGAGCCGGGCCCGTGGTGCCGGATGCCCAGCAGGGCGACCTCGGTGTCCTTCATACGGCCACCTCGCGGGCGGCGCGGTAGAAGTCCTTCCAGCCGTCGCGCTCGCGCACCACCCCTTCGACGTACTCGTGCCAGACCGCCTGGTCCGCCACCGGGTCGCGGACGACCGCGCCGAGGATGCCGGCCGTCACGTCCCCGGCGCGCAGCACGCCGTCGCCGAAGTGGGTGGCCAGGGCCAGGCCATTGGTCACCACCGAGATCGCCTCGGCGGTGGAGAGGGTGCCGCTCGGGGTCTTGACCTTCGTCCGGCCGTCCACCGTCAGGCCTGCGCGCAGCTCGCGGAAGACCGTCACCACGCGCCTGATCTCCTCGGCGCCGCCGGGCAGTTCGGGCAGGTCGAGGGAGCGGCCGAGCTGGTTGACCCGGCGGGTGACGATGTCGACCTCCTCGTCCAGCGAGCCCGGCAGCGGCAGCACCACGGTGTTGAAGCGGCGGCGCAGCGCGCTGGACAGCTCGTTGACGCCCCGGTCGCGGTCGTTGGCGGTGGCGATCACGTTGAAGCCGCGCACGGCCTGGGTCTCGCTGCCCAACTCCGGTACCGGCAGCGTCTTCTCGGACAGGATGGTGATCAGGCTGTCCTGCACGTCGGCCGGGATGCGGGTGAGCTCCTCGATCCGGGCCAGCTTGCCGTCCGCCATCGCCCGCATCAGCGGCGAGGGCACCAGGGCGTCCCGGCTGGGGCCGTGGGTGAGCAGCTGGGCGTAGTTCCAGCCGTACCGGACGGCCTCCTCGGGGGTACCGGCGGTGCCCTGCACCAGCAGGGTGGAGTCGCCGCTGATCGCGGCCGCCAGGTGCTCGGACACCCAGGTCTTCGCGGTGCCGGGCACGCCGAGCAGCAGCAGCGCCCGGTCCGTCGCCAGGGTGGTGACGGCGACCTCGACGACGCGGCGCGGGCCGATGTACTTGGGGGTGATCCGGGTGCCGTCGGGCAGCTCGCCGCCGAGCAGGTACGTCGCCACGGCCCACGGCGAGAGCTTCCAGCGCTCGGGGCGCGGACGGTCGTCCTGCGCGGCCAACGCGGCCAGTTCGCCGGCGAAGGCGTCCTCGGCGTGCTGCCGCAGAACGTCGGTCATGGGGGCTCCTTCGGGTCGGCCGCCGGGCGCACGGATGCCCGGGCGGCAGGGTGATCTGGGGGAGCCAGGTCGGCGTCCCGGCCTGTGGGAACCACCTTGCAACGTGCCACTGACAACGGCCGGACCGGTCCGGACGGGCAGTCAGCCGCTGTCAGTGCCCCCGCCTACCGTCGGTCGCATGGAGGAACGCTGGAGCACCGAACACGTCCTGTCCCTGGCGCCTGACGCCGCGTCGCAGAAGGCCGCGGGCAAGCTGTCCTCGCCCGCGCCCTGGTCCGGGACGGGCACCGACGGCGCCGCACTCTGGGGCGAGTGCCGGGGCAGCGGCCGCACGCCGTACCGCACCGTGATCGAACTCGCCACGCCCGCCTACCAGTGCAGCTGCCCCAGCCGGAAGTTCCCGTGCAAGCACGCGCTCGGGCTCCTCCTGCTGTGGAGCGGCGCCCCCGAGGCCGTGCCGACCGGCGAGCCCGCAGACTGGGCGGCCGACTGGCTCGAGGCCCGCCGGGAGCGCGCCGAGAAGCGCGCGGCGCCCCCGGCCGACCCGGAGGCCGCCCGCCGCCGGGCCGAACGGCGCGGCGCGCGGGTCGCGGCCGGCGCGGCCGAGCTGCGGCTACGGCTGGCCGACCGGATCCGGCACGGCCTGGCCGACCAGTCCACGGCCGGGCCCTGGGAGGAGGTCGCGGCCCGGATGGTCGACGCCCAGGCCTCCGGACTGGCCACCCGAGTAAGGGAGTTGGACACCCTGTCGGAGGAGCGGCTGCTGGAGGAGTACGCGATGCTCCACCTGCTGGCCACCGCCGCCACCCGGGTCGACGAGCTGCCGCCCGAGCTGGCCGCCACCGTCCGCGCCCGGGTCGGCTACACCCTGGACGCCGCCGAGGTGCTCGCCGGGCCGACCGTCCGGGACCGCTGGCTGGTGCTCGGCAGCCGCGACACTTCCGACGAGCGGCTCACCACCCGCCGGGTCTGGCTGCGCGGCGCCAAGACCGGCCGCCCCGCCCTGCTGCTCGCCTTCGGCCGCCCCGGCCAGGCGCCCGAACTCGCCCTGCCCACCGGCCACCTGCTGGAGGCCGAACTCGGCTACCACCCCGGTGCCCGCCCGCTGCGCGCCGCGCTCGGCACCCGCTACGGCGCCCCCGAACCCGGCCCGGCCGAAGCGCCCGCCGGGCTCACCGTCGCCGAGGCGGTGGCCGGGTACGGCACCGCGGTGGCCGACGACCCGTGGCTGGACAGCTGGCCGACCGTGCTCGCCGGGGTCGTCCCGGTCCGCACCCCGGACGGCTGGCACCTGACGGACGGCCACCACACCGTGCCCGTCCGCGCCTCGGCCGTCCCGGAGGCGGCGCTGTGGCGGCTGGCCGCGGTCTCCACCGGCCGCCCGCTGACCGTCTTCGGCGAGTACGGCCACCAGGGCTTCGCCCCGGTCACGGCCTGGACCGCCGAGCACCGCCCGGTCGGCCTCACTTCCGCATAGGAGAACCGACGATGACGATCACCCAGGACCCGTGGGAGCCGCTGCGGACCAGCGCCCTGCTCGGCACCGACCGGCGCCCGCTCCCGGCCACCGCCCTGCCGCTCGCCGACACCGTGGACCGGTCCGACCCGGCCACCGCCCTGCTGGAGCTGGCCGCGCTGGCCACCGTCCGCCGCCGGGCCGGCGCCCTGCCCGTACCGGCCGCCGGGCCGCCCGGGCCGCCCGCGCCCGAGGACCTCCGCCCGGAGATGCCCGAGTCCGCCGCCCGCCGGCTGGCCGTCCTGCTCGCCGGGCGTACCGGCGGCAACGGCGGCAACGGCGGCGGCACCCTGGCCAACCTGGCCGAGCTGCTGCCGCAGTGGCTCACCAGCGCCCGGTTGGAGGGCCTGCGCCCGCCCGCCGCGCTGATACCCGGGCTGCTCGACGCCGCCCGCGCACGCAGCGAACTGCGCGGCGACGCCGTCGCATTGGCCGGTCCGCTGGGCCGCTGGCTGGCCTCGCACAACCCGGACTGGCGGTTCGTGCTGCGCACCGCCGCCCCCGAGCCGGACCGGCAGCCGGACGACCCGGCCGACCACCGGCTCTGGCACGAGGGCCTGTTCGCCGAGCGGGTCACCCATCTCACCCTGCTGCGCCGCAGCGACCCGGCCGCCGGGCTGGAGCTGCTGCGCAGCACCTGGTCCACCGAACGCGCCGAGGACCGGCTGCTCTTCCTGGACGCCTTGCAGGACGGCCTCTCCCCCGCCGACGAACCGTTCCTGGAGGCCGCCCTCGGCGACCGCAGCAAGAACGTCCGCGCCACCGCCGCCGAGCTGCTCTCCATGCTGCCCGGCTCCGCCCTCGCGCTGCGGATGGCCGAGCGGGCACAGGCCGCCGTCCGCCTCGCCGAGAGCGGCACCCACCTGCTGGTCACCCCGCCCGCCGAGTGCGACGAGCGGATGCAGCGCGACGGGATCGCGCCCAAGTCCCCCACCGGGCGCGGCGAACGGGCCTGGTGGTTCGGCGAGGTGGTGGCCGCCGCACCGCTCGCGACCTGGCCGCGCAGCACCGGCCTGACGCCCGAGCAGCTGCTCGCACTGCGGGTCGGCGACAGCGTGGACGCGACCAGCAGCAGCTGGGCCGACGACCTGCGAGAGGCCTGGGCCCGCGCCGCCGTCCGCCAGCACGACGCCGCATGGGCCCGGGCGCTGCTCGGCCCGGCCCCCGTACCGCCCGCCCGCGGCGCCGGACGGTCCCGCGCCGCGCGGGCCACCGGGGCCCCGGCCAAGCTGCTGGCCGTCCTCCCGCCCGAGGAACGGGCCGCCTGGACGGCCGCCTTCATCGAGGTGCACGGCCTGGGCGAGGCCTTCCAGCTGCTCAGCGCCTGCGCCACCCCGTGGACACCGCCGCTGTCCACCGCCGTGGTGACGGCACTGGCCCGGGCCGCCGCCTCCGGCGCGTACCCGTGGAGCCACAGCGGGGTGCTCGGGATGACGGAGCGCGCGCTCGCCCCGGAGACGGCCGCCGCGGTGGAGGAGCTGGCCGTGGGGGCCGCCCCGGACTCCGCCTGGTCGGAGACCTTCGCCCGGCTGGCCGGGACGCTGCGCTTCCGGGCGGCGATGCTGAACGAGCTGAGGCCGGCCGAACCGGCGCCCTGAGCCGCGCGACCGACTCGCGCCCTGAGCACGGCGGAGCGGGCCGGTCCGCACCGGGACCGGCCCGCTCGTCGTGCCGAAGTTCAGCTGGCGGTGCGCAGGTTGGCCTCGACCCAGGCCACCACGTCCCGGGTGGGCGTGCCCGGGGTGAAGATGTCCGCGACGCCCATCGCCTTGAGCTCGGCGATGTCCTCGTCCGGGATGATCCCGCCGCAGAAGACCTTGATGTCCTCCGCGTCGCGCTCCTTCAACAGCTCCAGCACCCGCGCGCACAGCGTCATGTGGGCGCCGGAGAGGATCGACAGCCCGATGCCGTCCGCGTCCTCCTGGATCGCGGTGTCGACCACCTGCTCGGGCGTCTGGTGCAGCCCGGTGTAGATGACCTCCATACCGGCGTCGCGCAGGGCGCGCGCAATGACCTTGGCGCCACGGTCGTGACCGTCGAGCCCAGGCTTGGCGACCACCACACGGATCGGCCCCGACACACTCATCACTGCCTCCTGGACCTCGTCGTCCACTATCCGACCGGACCTTGTGGGCCCACGGGTGCGGTTAACGCTCGATAACCAACCAACCTGAGGGGAGATTAGCGCCACCCGGACCGGTTGGCCGCGCCGCCTCCCAAGAGGAGGGCAAAGTCACAGCCCCAGACCTTGCTACCAGTGGGTATACCCGTCCTCGGACCCTCCGTACAGACACGGCGCGGACCCCCGGCCGACCTCTTGACAACCGGGGGTTTTTCCGGGGCGTCGGCCTTGCGGCTACAGTCACGGCTGTTTTCCCTCTCGCTCGACGACGCGCCCGAGGCCCACCGAGGAGGCAGCCCCCGATGGCTCCCGAAGCAGCCGCCCGCCCGACCCGTGCGGAGCTGCGCCTCGCCGCCCGCGAGCAGTCCCGCGCCCAGCGCCGCGGCGCCGCCAAGGCGGCCACCCGGGCCGCACTGTTCCGGGTCGCGGTCCCCTCGGTCGCCGCGCTCGGGGTCGCCGGGGCCGCGGCCGTCACGGTGATCCAGGAGCAGCCCGACCGGGTGCCACCCCAGGCGGCCGCCGCCGACGCCCCGGACAACACCGCCGCCCGGCAGAGCGCGCAACAGGCGGTCGCCGCCGGCGACCAGACCCAGGCCTCGCGCGGCGACGCCCGTCAGCCGCTGGCCGGCGCCCAGCCCGGCGACGCCCGGCCCACCGACACCCCGACGGCCCAGCCCACCGCCGATCCGGCCAAGCCCAAGGTGGTCATGCCGGTCGCCCAGCACGGCCTCGGCGAGCTGTTCGGCGCGGCCGGCACCCACTGGGCCAAGCGGCACACCGGCATCGACTTCCCGGTGGACGGCGGCTCCGAGGTCTACGCCGTCACCGACGGCACGATCCGGACGCAGTGGAACCCGTTCTACGGCTACATGTCGATCCTGAAGATGCCCGACGGCACCGAGGCCTGGTTCTGCCACCTGCGCGCCTACAAGGTGCGCAAGGGCCCGGTGAAGCAGGGCGACGTGATCGCCTTCGTCGGCAGCAGCGGCAACAGCACCGGGCCGCACCTGCACTTCGAGATCCGGCCGCAGGGCAGCGGGCCGGTCGACCCGCTGCCCTGGTTCCTCTCGAACGGGCTCGATCCGCGCTAGCGGTTCAGACCTTCGCCACGCGGTTCAGAGCTTCTCGACGGGCGCGTAGCGCAGCAGCAGCTGCTTGCGCCCCTCGGTGCCGAAGTCGACCGTGGCCTGCGCCCGGTCGCCGACGCCGGTGACGCCCACCACGGTGCCCAGTCCGAAGGTGTCGTGGGTGACCCGGTCGCCGACCGCGAGCGAGACGGCCTCGCGCTCCACCACCCTTCCGGCGCGCCGCGCCGACTGGCCCCAGCCCGCCTTGGGCGGGGCGGCCGCCGACGAGGAGCGCGAACTCCCGCCCCCGGACGAGGACTTGCCCCAGGACGAGCCCGAGGAGAAGCCGCGCTGGACCGGCGCCTGCGCCGCCCCCGTCCGCTTCCACTCGACCAGCGTCTCCGGGATCTCCTCCAGGAACCGCGAGGCCGGGTTGTAGGCCGGCTGCCCCCACGCGCTGCGCAGCACCGAGCGGGTCAGGTAGAGCCGCTCCCGGGCGCGGGTGAGCCCCACGTACGCGAGCCGGCGCTCCTCCTCCAGCTCCTTGACCTGGTTGAGCGCCCGCATGTGCGGGAAGATCCCGTCCTCCATGCCGGTCAGGAAGACCACCGGGAACTCCAGGCCCTTGGCGGTGTGCAGGGTCATCATCGTGATGACGCCCTGCCCCTCCTCGTCCTCGTCCGGGATCTGGTCCGAGTCGGCGACCAGCGCGACCCGCTCCAGGAAGTCGGGCAGCGAGCCGACCGGCGGCGCGCCCTCCTCCCCGGCGTCCGGCCGCTCGCCCGGGTCCTGCTCGTACTCCAGGGCGACGGA
The DNA here is from genome assembly GCF_043201815.1 of Kitasatospora sp. NPDC048296. Lineage (NCBI taxonomy): Bacteria > Bacillati > Actinomycetota > Actinomycetes > Kitasatosporales > Streptomycetaceae > Kitasatospora > Kitasatospora sp. NPDC048296. The sequence continues at coordinate 139,557 of NZ_JBICZB010000004.1, read as the reverse complement.
GGCGAGCTCCTGGAGGTTCTCCACCCGGGTCTCGTCCTGCGGGTCGGTGGAGGCCTGGAGCTCGGCCAGGTAGCCGGTCTCCTCCAGAACGGCCTCCAGCACCGCCGCCGGGCCCGCGCCCGACTCGACGACCTGGCGCAGCCCGGCCATCAGGGTGTTGAACTTCTTGACCGCGTTGGCCGAGCGCGCGGCCATCCCGTACGCCTCGTCCACCCGCAGCAGCGCCTGGGCGAAGGAGATCCGCTCCCGCGCGGCCAGCGCGTCGACCATCGCCTCGGCCCGCTCGCCGATGCCGCGCTTGGGCACGTTGAGGATCCGGCGCAGCGGCACGGTGTCCTCCGGGTTGGAGAGCACCCGCAGGTACGCCAGGACGTCCCGGACCTCCTTGCGCTCGTAGAAGCGCACCCCGCCGACCACCTTGTACGGCAGGCCGACCCGGATGAACACCTCCTCGAACACGCGGGACTGGGCGTTGGTGCGGTAGAAGATCGCGACGTCGCCGGGCTTGGCCTCGCCCTTGTCGGTGAGCCGGTCGATCTCGTCGGCGATGAACTGGGCCTCGCCGTGCTCGTCGTCCGCGACGTAGCCGACCACCTTCTCGCCGTGGTCGCCGGCCGTCCAGAGCTTCTTCTCGCGGCGGTTGGCGTTGCGCTCGATGACGGCGTTGGCGGCGCTCAGGATGGTCTGGGTGGAGCGGTAGTTCTGCTCCAGCAGGATCGTGGTCGCGTTCGGGTAGTCCTCCTCGAACTGGAGGATGTTGCGGATGGTCGCGCCGCGGAAGGCGTAGATCGACTGGTCCGCGTCACCGACCACGCACAGCTCGGCCGGCGGCACCTCGGCGAGGTGGGCGGCGGCCGGGTTGACGAAGTCGCCGTCCGCGGTGCGCTTCGGCGCGGCCGCGACGGACCCGCCGCTCAGCTCGCGCACCAGCATGTACTGGGCGTGGTTGGTGTCCTGGTACTCGTCGACCAGGATGTGCCGGAACCGGCGGCGGTAGTGCTCGGCGACGTCGGGGAAGGCCTGCAGCAGGTTCACCGTCGTCATGATGATGTCGTCGAAGTCCAGCGCGTTGGCCTCGCGCAGCCGCCGCTGGTACAGCGCGTACGCCTCGGCGAGCTTCTTCTCCATCGGGTTGGCGGCCTGGTCGGCGAAGGTCTCCTCGTCGATCAGCTCGTTCTTGAGGTTGCTGATCTTCGCGGTGAAGGACTTCGGCGGGAACTGCTTCGGGTCCAGGTCGAGGTCGCGGCAGACCAGCGACATCAGCCGCTGCGAGTCGGCCGAGTCGTAGATCGAGAAGCTGGAGGTGAAGCCCAGCACCTTGGACTCGCGGCGCAGGATCCGCACGCAGGCGCTGTGGAAGGTGGACACCCACATCGCCCGGGCGCGCGGGCCGACCAGCGCCTCGACGCGCTCGCGCATCTCGCCGGCGGCCTTGTTGGTGAAGGTGATCGCCAGGATCTCGCCCGGCTGCACCCCGCGGGCGCCCAGCAGGTACGCGATCCGGTGGGTCAGCACCCGGGTCTTGCCGGAGCCGGCGCCGGCCACGATCAGCAGCGGCGAGTCCGCGTGCAGCACCGCCTCGCGCTGGGGGTCGTTCATCCCCTCCAGCAGCTGCGCCGGGTCCACCACCGTCCGGGCGGCGCCGTTGCGGTACCAGGCGTCCCGCTCGGCCTGGGCAGCGTGGTCGGTCTGGAACAGCCCCTCCGGGATGGCCTCCTCGTAGGCGTCGTACGGGACGTCGTCCTCGTACGGCGGGGGCTCCTCGTCGACGGCGTCGATGGGTGCTGCGGGCTGCTTCGACCCGGCGGCGGGTGCCTCGAAACCGGGGAGCGGGAGGTCGTCAAAGAGGCTACTCATGGCACATCGAGTCTATGGCCACCCACCGACAAGCCCGTCCGGTCCGAGGAATCGGACCGGACGGGCTCGCTCGGGGATTCGAAGGCGACCGGCGCCGCGGCTCAGACCAGACGGCGGGCGGTGGCCCAGCGGGTGAGCTCGTGGCGGTTGCTGAGCTGGAGCTTGCGCAGGACGGCGGAGACGTGGCTCTCGACGGTCTTCACCGAGATGAAGAGCTGCTTGGCGATCTCCTTGTAGGCGTAGCCGCGGGCGATCAGCCGCAGCACCTCGCGCTCGCGCTGGGTGAGGCGGTCGAGGTCCTCGTCCACCGGCGGGGTGTCGGTGGCGGCGAAGGCGTCCAGGACGAAGCCGGCCAGCCGGGGCGAGAAGACCGCGTCGCCGTCGCCGATCCGGAAGATCGCGTCGACCAGGTCGGTGCCGGTGATGGTCTTGGTGACGTAGCCGCGCGCGCCGCCGCGGATGACGCCGATGACGTCCTCGGCGGCGTCCGAGACGGACAGCGCCAGGAACTTCACCCCGCCCTGCTCGCCCATCACGCCGACCGAGCGGCGCAGCACCTCGACGCCGCCGCCGCCGGGCAGGTGGACGTCCAGCAGCACCACGTCCGGCCTGGTCTCGGCGACCACGCGGACCGCCGAGTCCACGTCGTCGGCCTCGCCGACCACGTCGATGCCGGTCACCTCGGTACGGCCGATCTCGGCCCTGACCCCCGTCCGGAACATCCGGTGGTCGTCCACCAGGACGACCCTGGCCGTGCGCTCCGGCGCTGCCTCAGTCATTCGTTCTCTCCATCTCCAGCTCGACCTCGGTGCCGCCGCCCGCCGCCGGCCGCACCCGAGCGGTGCCGCCGTGGCGCTTCATCCGGCCGATGATCGACTCCCGTACGCCCATCCGGTCCTCGGGCACCGTGTCGGGGTCGAAGCCGGGGCCGTGGTCGCGGATGAACACCGACACCGTCCTCCCCTCCACCTCGGCGTAGACCTGGACCGGTCCCCCGCCACCGTACTTGGCCGCGTTGACGGTCGCCTCCCTCGCGGCCTGCATCTGTGCCGAGATCTTCTCGTCCATCGGGCAGTCGCCGACGATCACCAGCTCGACCGGGACGCCGTGCCGGTCCTCGACCTCGGCGACGGCGGCGCGCAGGGTCTCCGCCATGGTGTCCGGCGCGGCCTCGGCGGCGGCCTCCGGGCGGTACAGCCACAGCCGCAGTTCGCGCTCCTGGGAGCGGGCCAGCCGGAGCACCTCCTTGGGGTCCTCGGCCCGACGCTGGATCAGGGTCAGGGTGTGCAGCACCGAGTCGTGGATGTGGGCGGCGATCTCGGCGCGCTCCTGGGCGCGGATGCGGGCGGTGCGCTCGGCGCCGAGGTCCTGCCACATCCGCAGGCCGTACGGGCCGAGCAGCACCAGCACCCCGGCCAGCACCGCGAGCGAGGCCTCGATCACCGAGCCGAGCGGGGAGCCGCTGCCCTGCATGGCGAGCAGCGCGATGGTGCCGGCCACCGCGAGCAGCACGCCGGCGCCGACCCGGGTGTAGGCGCCGCGCCGCTTCTCGCCCTCCTCGATGCCGAACCAGCGCTGCCAGCGCGAGTCGTCGGCCTGCCGCCACACCAGTGCGACGCCGACGCCGATCGCCAGCAGCGGCCAGGTGTACGGCTTGGCGGTCTGCCAGCCGAGCACGTTCAGCAGGGCGATCAGGCCGATCACGAGCATGACCAGGGCGGCGAGCTGGCCGATGCCGCCCTGCCCGTTCTTGCCGGCGGGCCAGGCGGCGGTCTCGGCGGCGCCCGCGGCCCCCGCGGCCTCGCCCTGGACGGCGGGCGGGGTGACCGGCTCGCCCTGGAGGGCGTGCTGGAGCAGTTCGCGCAGCCGGCCGACCCAGCCGCCGCCGGACTTGGTCAGCGGGGTGCCCGGCCGCAACCAGGGCGAGGTCGGGATGTAGACGCCGTTGACGTTCACCCAGTACGTGCCGCCGCGCTGCGAGGGCTCGCCGATGCCGATCGGCACCACGAACCAGAACGCGGCGTACAGCAGCGCGCCGATCCCCTGCGCGAAGAACAGCAGGACGAAGGCGAGCCGCACCCAGCGGACCGGCAGCCCGAGGTGCACCGCCAGACCGTGCGCCACGCCGCCCAGCATCCGCCCCTGCGGGCTGCGGTAGAGCCGGCGGTACGGCGGCCGCCCGCCGTCGGGCACGTTCGGGTCACCGCCGGCCGACGACGAGGCGTCGGGGGCGAGGGGTCGGGGATCGGTACCGGGTGCTGCCACGGCACCGATGGTTCCACGCGGGGGCCCGCGGGCGCATCAGGGTGTGTCCCCCACGCTTATCAGGGACAAGTCAGGGTACGGGCAGGGCCGGACCCGGTTGGGCCGGACCACCGCCTGCGGGAAGGATGGTGCCCATGACCGAGGACCACCGCATCCAGGAGGCCGGGCCCGCCGCCCCGCCGGAACCGGACCGCCCGCCGCTGACCCGGGCCGAGCACCACCGCGTGGTGGCCGGCGTCTGCGGCGGTCTCGGGCGGCATCTGGACATCGACCCGGTGGTCTTCCGGGTGGTCACCGTGGTGCTCTGCCTCTCCGGCGGCCTCGGACTGTTCCTGTACGGCCTGGCCTGGCTGATCGTCCCGACCGAGGGCGCCGCCGACGGCACGGGCCGGGGCGCGCGCACCGAACTCCAGCGGGTGCTCACCGGCCGGGTCGACGGCCAGTCGGTCGGCGCGGTGCTGCTGACCGTGATCGGCACCGGGGTGTTCTTCTCCTCGATGGGCGACGGCGACCAGCTGTTCCCGCTGCTGCTGCTCGGCGGCCTGGTCTTCCTGGCGGTGCGCTACGACCCGGAACGCCGCCGCGGCCGGATCCGCGGCCGCCGCCGCGGCGGCCCGTACGACCGCCACTTCCCCGAGGGCGAGGGCCACGGCTGGCCGCGCCCGCCGCAGGACGAGGCGGCCCGCGCCCAGCACGCCGCCGGCCAGGCCGCCGGGAGGGTCCCCGCCGACTCCCCCGCCCCCGGCCCGAGCGGTTACCTGTGGGACCCGCGCCACCCCGAGCGCAACCCGTACGGCGAGGCCGCCCCCACCTCCTCGGACACGACTCCCCCATGGGGGTCCCCCCGGCCGGAGGCCGGGGGAGGCGCGAAGGTGCCGCCGCCCGGCGGCCCGGCCCAGCCCTGGTGGCAGCGCGCCGACCTGCCGGAAGGCGACCCGCTGCGCAAGGAGCGCCCGGAGCGCCGCCGCGATCCGGCCGTGGTCCGGCACCCCAGGGAGCGCTCGGCGCTCGGCTTCTTCGGCTTCCTGCTGGCGATCGGCGCGGCCACCGCGGTCTGGTCCGCCTCGGTCGGCCGCACCGACGTCACCAGGCTGAGCACGGTCGTGCTGGCCACCGGTCTGCTGGTGATCGGCCTGACCCTGCTGCTGGCCGCGAAGTTCGGCAAGGCCCGCAGGCTCGCGGTGCTGGGCCTGCTGGCCACCCTGGCGCTGGCCTTCGTCGGCCACGCGCCGCACACCGTGCAGGACGCCATCGGCGACCGCTCGTGGACGGTCGCCTCGGCCGCCGACCTGAAGGACCGCTACAACCTCGGCGCCGGCGACATCCGGCTGGACCTGGCCGGGATCGACCCCGCCGGGAGCACCCTCACCACCAAGGTCGACCTCGGCGCCGGTCAGCTGACCGTCACCCTGCCGCCGGACGTCACGGTGAACCTGGTGGCCCGGGTCGGCCTCGGCAGCATCAACGTCCCCGGCGACCGCAACGACAGCACCGGGCGGCACACCTACGTGCTCGACCCGCCGGCCGGTCATCGGTCCAAGGGCACGCTCGACCTCGAACTCGGCATCGGCATCGGCGACATCAAGGTGGTCCAGCAGTGAGGAAGCACCGGCTCGACCTGTTCTCGCTGATCGCGGGCGGACTGTTCACGGCGATCGCCGTGCTCTACCTGGTGGCGGCGCTCAACGACCGGTCGGTGAACGGACGGATCGTCGTCCCGGTCACCTTCATCGTGCTGGGCGTGGGCGGCCTGGCCGGCGCGGTGGTGGCGGTGGCCCGGCGCAGCCGGCCCGACCGCGAGGACCGAGGCCCGCAGGACTGAGGCCTGTCCGACGCCCGGCTCCGGGCCCGGCCCTCAGCTCTGCAGCGGACCCAGGGTCAGCTTGTCCCCGTCCTTGCTGACGGTGTACCTGGGCAGCGGCTTGACCGCCGGCCCGTTGACCACCGCGCCGGTCGCGGCGTCGAACCGGGAACCGTGGCACGGGCAGTACAGCTGGCCGTTCTTCGGCGCGTCCACCGCGCAGCCGGAGTGGGTGCACACCGAGGAGAGGGCGCAGTACTGGCCCGCCTTGGGCTGCACGATGTAGACGGCGTCCCCGGTGGCCGGGTCCTTGACCTGCGCCGAGCCGCCGACCGGCACGTTCGCCGCGGACACCGAGGGGCCGTGCGCCGAGGGGGCGGGGGCCGAGGGGGCGGGCGCCGTCACGGCGGAGGCGGGGGCCGCGGACTGCTTGGGGGCGGCCTGCTTCCTCCGGCCGAGGGTCCGGGTCAGCGAGCCGGTCAGCAGCCCGGCGCCACCGATCGCGACCGCCGCGATCCCGCCGTCCACCAGCGCCCGGCGCTTGACGTGGCCCTCGGCCAGCCCGCGCTCCCGGTCCCGCCCGGCCCGGCGGGCCAGGTAGCCGTCCACCGACAGGTACGGCGTGCCGGCCAGCAGCAGCGGGGTCCAGGCCATCAGGTAGCCGAGGTCGTTGCCGAGGTAGTAGGGCGAGACGCTCCAGCTGACGGTGAGCCAGAGGCTCAGGTTGATCAGCGCGCCGCCGAGCGCCGCGACCCGGCCCCAGAGGCCGAGCAGGGTGCCGAGGCCGACGGCCAGCTCGCCGAAGGCGACCGCGAGGGCGAACAGGGTGGGCGTGTCGAGGGCCGGGCCGAGCAGGAAGGAGATCGGGCTGCCGACGGTCCTGGCCGCCTGGGTCTGCGAGACGAAGGAGGCCGGATCGCCCGCGCCGGCCAGGAAGTGGGAGTCGGAGAGCTTGTCCAGGGCGGCGTAGACGAAGGTGACGCCGAGGAACAGCCGCAAGGGCAGCAGCGCGTACGTGGATGCGAACGCCCGCAGCTGGGCCGCCCGGTCGGCCTGGCCGGTCGCGTCCCCGTCGACCGCCACGGAGTCACTGGCCTCCGACATCCCTCACACCTTCCTTCGCGGCCTGCCACTCCCTGACAGGTCCGGTCCGCATTCTGCCCGCTCCTGCACGCTTTCGGTGGGACGTCCCGCCCGGGCAGAGCAAGAGGTCCCACCCGGGGGAGCGAACGGCCGCGCCGCCGCTCCCCCATACGGGAACGACGGCGCGGCCGTTCAGCACCGGCTCAGCGGCGCGGGAGTGCTACTCCCACTCGATGGTGCCCGGCGGCTTGCTGGTGACGTCGACGACGACGCGGTTCACGTCGCGGACCTCGTTGGTGATCCGGGTGGAGATCCGGGCCAGCACGTCGTACGGCAGGCGCGACCAGTCGGCGGTCATGGCGTCCTCGGAGGAGACCGGGCGCAGCACGATCGGGTGACCGTAGGTGCGGCCGTCGCCCTGGACGCCCACGCTGCGGACGTCGGCGAGCAGCACGACCGGGCACTGCCAGATCTCGCGGTCCAGACCGGCCGCGGTCAGCTCCTCGCGGGCGATCGCGTCGGCGTCGCGGAGCAGGTCCAGCCGCTCCTCGGTGACCTCGCCGACGATCCGGATGCCCAGGCCCGGGCCCGGGAACGGCTGGCGCTGGACGATCTCCTCCGGCAGGCCGAGCTCCTGGCCGACCATCCGGACCTCGTCCTTGAACAGCTTGCGCAGCGGCTCGACCAGCTGGAACTGCAGGTCCTCGGGCAGGCCGCCGACGTTGTGGTGGGACTTGATGTTGGCGGTGCCGGTGCCGCCGCCGGACTCCACCACGTCCGGGTACAGGGTGCCCTGGACCAGGAAGTCGACCGACTCGCCGTGCGCGCCGGCCTCGGCGACGATCTCGGCCTGGGCCTGCTCGAAGACCCGGATGAACTCGCGGCCGATGATCTTGCGCTTCTCCTCGGGGTCGGTGACCCCCTTCAGCGCGTTCAGGAAGCGCTCGGAGGCGTCGACGACCTTCAGCTGGACGCCGGTGGCGGCCACGAAGTCCTTCTCGACCTGCTCGGTCTCGCCCTTGCGCATCAGGCCGTGGTCGACGTAGACGCAGGTCAGCCGGTCGCCGATGGCCTTGTTGACCAGGGCGGCGGCGACCGCGGAGTCCACCCCGCCGGACAGGCCGCAGATCGCGCGCTTGTTGCCGACCTGCTCCCGGATCAGGGCGATCTGCTCGTCGACCACGCTGCCGGTGGTCCAGGTCGGAGCGATGCCGGCGCCGCGGTAGAGGAAGTGCTCCAGGATCTGCTGACCGTGGTCGGAGTGCAGCACCTCGGGGTGGTACTGGACGCCGTACAGGCGGGCCTCGTCGTTCTCGAAGGCCGCGACCGGCACCACGTCGGTGGAGGCGGTGACGGTGAAGCCCTCCGGGGCGGCGGAGCAGGCGTCGCCGTGCGACATCCACACCGAGTGCTGCGCCGGGACGCCCTCGAACAGGGTGGAGCCGGTGCGGGAGACCACCAGCGGGGTGCGGCCGTACTCGCGGGAGCCGGTGTTGTCGACGGTGCCGCCGAGGGTCACGGCCATCAGCTGGAAGCCGTAGCACATGCCGAAGACCGGGACACCGGCCTCGAAGATCGCACGGTCGATCTGCGGCGCGCCCTCTTCGTAGACCGACGACGGGCCACCGGAGAGGATGATCGCCTTCGGGTTCTTGGCGAGCATCTCGGCGACCGGCATGCTGCTCGGCACGATCTCGCTGTAGACCCGCGCCTCACGCACCCGACGGGCGATGAGCTGGGCGTACTGGGCACCGAAGTCGACCACCAGGACGGTGTCGTTGTCCGGTGCGGACTGGACGGGAATTGCAGAGGACACAGACGGCCTTCCGGCAGCGGTATCGAGGTGTCGCGCTGAACCGCCTCCCCGGCGGGGGCGGCGGCGGCGGACGGGTGTGGGGTGTCTGGACTCCGATTCTACCGGGCTGTCCGGTTTCACTCGTCTGCCCGTCCAAAGAACCGTGACCGGGCGGGCCTGCGCTTCGTTGCTTCTGACAACCGCACGGCCACGCCGCGTCCGCCAGACGCGCCGCCAGCGCCCCCGACCGGGGGCACGCCGTACGGGCTGCAGGACCACGCGTGGAGCTTCACCCCAGTCCACCGGCGCACGTGGCGCCGCCGCCCCGGCCCGCCGGGGAGCGCGGCTCCGTGGGACCGTGCGCGGGTGCCGCGGCCGGCCAGCAGGGGACAGCGACCCCGGCCGCGACTGGGCCGAGAGGTGGGGCGGCCGGCCCCGGGGACGCCCGGGACCGGCCGTCGCACCGAAGGTTCACCCCGGGGCACGCCCCGGGCGCACAACCCTCACCGTCCCGCACTGCTACGCGCGTCCCCGTGCGCCGCAACCACTTCGACCACTACTCACCGTGATCATTCGGCGCGGTGCCCGCCGTAAATGGACTGTGCCGAACTGTGCCGAATCGGTTGCAGAGCAAGCCCTCCGTCCAGCACGATGCTCGGTGTGAACGGTTCTCCCGGCGGCCGGCAGGCTCATCGCGGAGGTCCGGACCGATGTCTCCGCCGCCGCCGTGCAGGAAGGCGACACCGGTTTTCACTTCACGCTCCGTGAGCGGGGGCCCGGCGCAAACCTGCGCGCCGACCGCCGTCGCACAGACGTGCGCGACCCACTCCGCCGGCCACCCACGCCGGAGCCGCGAGGACGCGACCCGAAGCCAACCGACACGACGGCGCTCCTCCCCCGGCGCCGTCACCTCCAGCACCGGCGCAGCCCTGACGCCGAGTGCTGAACGACAAAGGGCCCCGTTCCCCCGCGGGGCCCTTTGCCCGTTCCCCGGCCGCGGCCAGGCGGTCAGGGGGTCTCGCGTCAGGGGTGGTCGCGCCAGACGCTCGGGTCCACCGGCTCCTCGGGCGGCCGCGGCGGGTGGCCGGGCAGCGGTGTGCCGGCGGGGGGCGGCGGCGTCTCGTGCGAGCCGATCACCTCGCTCACCCCGGTCCCGGGCGGCTCCGGCGGCGCGTCCTGCGGTGCGGCGTCCGGCGGCGGCGCCCCGTACGGTGTGGGGGCCTGCGGCAGCACGCCCTGTGGCGCAACGCCGTACGCCGGACCGCCCGGGTACGGCACCTGCGGCGGCACCGCCCCGTAAGACCCGTGCGGCGCACCGTACGGCGCGGCGCCGGACGCGTACCGGACGACCCGGCCCCGGCTGCCGAGGGCGGAGAGCACCGCGGGCACCACCAGCGCTCCGACCACCGCCCAGACCGCACTGGCCACCAGGACGCTCGGGAACGCCAGGCCCACCGTGGTGTCCTGCGAGGTGCTTCGGCTGCCGGACCCGCCCCAGCTCCCGACCGACGGCACCACGTACGACATCGAGGTGGTCATCAGCCCGCCGGACGCCGCCGAGAGCAGGGTGAGCAGCCCGGCGTGCACGGCCGCCAGCCGCAACCGGTCGGCGGCGTCCAGCTGCCGCCGGTACGCCGTCCAGCCGAGGAAGCCGGCCGCGGCGAGCGCCAGCAGCCCCGTCCAGCGCCAGTCGGCGGTCTGGTCGTGCAGGTCGAAGAAGGAGAACTCCGCGCCGTCGCCGCCCTGCCCGCGCCAGTCCGGCACGTCCCCGCCCAGGTCGCTGTGGGCCCGGAAGGTGGCGCCCGAGCCGATGCCCAGCAGCACCAGGCCGAGGTTCGGCAGGAAGGCCAGCGAGCTCGCCGTCAGCCAGCCGTTGTCGTTGTTGACCGCGACCAGCACGAAGGCCGTCACCGAGGCCAGGCCCAGGGTCAGCGTCAGCGCCCGGCCCGCGGTCAGCGCGGCCACCGCCCAGCCGCGCACCGCCCGGCTGCGCCAGGCGGCCCAGCGCAGCGCGTCGGTGCCGTACACGGCGAAGGTCAGCAGCCCGCCCAGCACCACGGCCCAGCCGACCGCCCACAGCCAGGTGGAGTCGGCGGTGAAGCTCGCCTTCGCGAGGTCGGCGGTGCCGGAGCCGTAGTAGTCGGCGTCGAGTTCACGGCGGTCCGGCTGCCAGGTGGTGCTCCCGACCGCCCCGAGCAGCAGGGTCGCCAGGCCGAGGACCAGGGCGGTGCGCAGCGCCTCGCCGGCCGCCTGCGCCCTCGTCAGCTGGGAGCCGTCGGCCTTGCGCCGGCGCAGCCCGGCCCGCAGACCGAGCCAGAGCGCCAGGCACCACAGGACGGTGACGGTCATCGGCACCACCCAGAAGGTGATGTCCATGCGCCCCGCGCTGCCCCGGAACAGCGGGCTCTGGTAGCCGAGCCGGAACGGCGCGCCGAGCGCGTTCAGCGCCATCGACAGCATCACGCCGAAGCGGTGGCCGAAATCGGGCGCGGGGAAGGAGCCGTCGTAGGTGTAGTCACTGGGGATGGCCACGGCCAGCGCCACCAGCAGCAGGACCAGCGTCGGGGCGACGGCCGCCAGGAAGGCGGGGCGCCAGTCCAGCCCGGTGAGCAGGCGCTGCGGCTTCTCGTACGGAACGCCGGCGCCCCAACTGCCCGTCCCGGGCGGGCCGCCGACCGGCGGCTGCTTCACGTACGCCTGGCCGGCGCCCGGGCCGGGCGGCGGGTAGGAGCCGGGCGGCGCGGCGGGCGGCGGCGGCCCGTACCCGGGAGCGGGCGGCGGCACGGCGGGCGGGGCGACGGTCGGGGGCGGGGGTGCCGGCGGTCGGCCGCACGACCCGCAGGCGGGCGCTCCCTCCACCGAAGTCGCGCCGCACGATGCGCAGTTGGCCATGGACCGCATTCCCCCCGCTCGACGAGTTCCTGGTCCCCCAGGGAGCCCGTTTATCCCATCGGATCCGAACGGCTGTCAACCGCGAAAGAAACCAGTGGGTTTGGCCCCGACCGGGCGGGTCCGGGGCCGGTCCACGGGCTCTAGTCGCGCTTCTTCGGAACCTCCGGGACGGGCAGCAGCGGCAGCCGCAGCGCACCGAACGCGCCCTCCGGCACGGCCGGTCGGACCGGCGCGACGGCGGCGACCGGGCGGTAGGCCTCGCCCGGGGCCGGGCGCGGGTCCTCCTCGCCCTTGTTGGGCCACATCGACAGGGCGCGCTCGGCCTGGGCGGTGATGGTGAGCGAGGGGTTCACACCGAGGTTGGCGGAGACGGCCGCGCCGTCCACCACGCTGATCCCGGGGTGCCCGTACAGCCGGTGGTACGGGTCGACTACGCCGGTCTCGGGGGCGTCGCCGATCGGGCAGCCGCCGAGGAAGTGCGCGGTCATCGGGATGTCGAAGATCTCGCCGACGGTGCTGCCCGCGAAGCCGTTGATCTCCTCGGCCAGCGCCTGGGCGCCCTGCTCCGCGGCCGGGATCCAGGTCGGGTTGGGGGTGCCGTGGCCCTGGCTGGAGGTGAGCCGGGGCTTGCCGAGCGGGCCCTTCTTGAGCGAGACGGTGATCGAGTTGTCCAGCGACTGCATCACCAGACCGATGATCGTCTTCTCGGACCAGCCGCGCTGGTCCATCGAGCGGGCGAAGGTCGCCGGGTGGAGCACCGAGTTGCCCAGGTAGCGCAGCCAGCGCGGGCCCCTCCCGCCACCCTTGACCTGGGCGATGGACAGCGCGCCCATCGCGTTGGAGCCCTTGCCGTAGCGGACCGGCTCGATGTGGGTGTTGGCGTCCGGGTGGATCGAGGAGGTGATCGCGACGCCCTTGGTGAAGTCCGCCTTGCGGCCGTAGCGCCGGTCGGTGGTCTGCGCGCCCACCAGCGCCTCGGAGTTGGTGCGGGTCAGCTCGCCGAGCCGGGCGGAGATCCGGGGCAGGTGGCCGGCGTCGCGCATCCGGTGCAGCAGCGACTGGGTGCCGTAGGTGCCGGCCGCGACGACCACCCGGGCGGCGGTGACGGTCCGCGCGCCCGCCTTCACCCGGTCGGTCCTGGAGCGGGAGTCGGTGCGGCGCACGTCCACGGCGAAGCCTTCGCCGTGCTCCCGGATCCGGGCCACCGTGGTGAGCGGGAGGATCTCGGCGCCGCCCCGCTCCGCCAGGTACAGGTAGTTCTCGGTGAGCATGTTCTTGGCGCCGTGCCGGCAGCCGGTCATGCACTCGCCGCACTCCACGCAGGCCTTGCGGGCCGGGCCGGCCCCGCCGAAGTACGGGTCGGCGACCTCGTCCCCGGGCGCCGCCTTGGTGGTGCCGTCGGTGTCCTTGCCGTCGCCGAAGAAGACCCCGACCGGCGCCATGTGGAAGGTGTCGCCGACGCCCATCCGCTCGGCGGCCGCCTTGAGGTGGACGTCCGAGGGGGTGACGGTCGGGTTCAGCCGGACCCCGAGCATCCGCTGCGCCTGGTCGTAGAACGGCGCCAACTCCTGCTGCCAGTCCGTGATGTGGCGCCACTGACGGTCTTCGAAGAAGGCCTTCGGCGGCACGTACAGGGTGTTGGCGTAGTTCAGCGAACCGCCGCCGACCCCGGCGCCGGCCAGGATCAGCACATTGGCCAGCAGATGGATCCGCTGGATGCCGTACAGCCCGAGCTGCGGCGCCCACAGGTAGTTCGGCAGGTCCCAGGAGTTCCGGGGCAGTTCGTCCCGCTCGAAGCGCCGACCGGCCTCCAGGACGGCGACCCGGTAGCCCTTCTCGGTCAGCCGCAGCGCCGCGACCGAACCGCCGAAGCCGGAACCGACCACGACCACGTCGTAGTCGAACTCCGCCGCACCGCCGGACTCCACCATCTGCCACTGCTCCTTCGAGGGTTGAACCTACCTGTGGGAAAAGCCGGTCGGACGCCACTCGGCCCCGGGCGCCAGGTGGGCCCCGAAGTCACCTGGGTCCGGGAGCCGCGTGCGCCCGGCCGCCCCCGGCCCGGGGGTCACTTGAACCGCAGCGCCTTGAGCACCCGCAGTCCACCGGTCATCACGGCCGCGAACTGCTTGTCGTCCAGGCCGAAGGAGGGCGCCAGCGGCATCACCCGCTGGGTCGCGATGGTCTGCGCCTCGGTGAAGCGCAGGATGCCCTCGGCGCCGTGGCGCCGGCCGAGCCCGGAGTCGCCCATCCCGCCCATCGGCGAGGCGACCGAGCCGTACGCGGCCGCGTACGCCTCGTTGACGTTGACCGTCCCGGTGCGCAGCCGGGCCGCGACCGCCCGGCCGCGCCGCAGGTCCCTGGTCCAGACGCTGGAGTTCAGGCCGTACGGCGTGGAGTTGGCGGCCGCGACCGCCTCCTCCTCGGTGTCGAAGCGGTAGACCGCGACGACCGGACCGAAGGTCTCCTCGCCGCAGACCGACATCTCCGGGGTCACCCCGTCGAGGACGGTCGGCTCGTAGAAGTACGGGCCGAGGTCCGGCCGGGCCCGTCCGCCGGCCAGCACGGTGGCGCCCGCCTTGACCGCCTCCTCCACGTGCCGGGTGGTGGTGTCCAGCTGGCGCACGGAGACCAGCGAGCCCATGTCGGCGCCGTACGCGAGGCCGCCGCCCAGGCGCAGCGCCCGGGTGCGGGCGACGAAGCGCTCCAGGAACTCGTCGGCCACCGAGCGGTGCACCAGCAGCCGCTCGATCGAGATGCACAGCTGCCCGGCCGAGGAGAAGCAGGCCCGGACGGCGCCCGCGGCGGCCGCGTCGAGGTCGGCGTCGGAGAGCACCAGCATGGCGTTCTTGCCGCCGAGTTCGAGCGAGGCGCCGACCAGCCGGGCGGCGGCGCGCTGGGCGACCTCGCGGCCGGTGCGGGTCGAGCCGGTGAAGGAGACGTAGTCGGCGTGCTCCACCACGGCAGGCCCGATCACCGGGCCGTCGCCGATCACCACCTGCCACAGGTCGGCCGGCAGCCCGGCCTCGATCAGCAGCTCGCGGGCCCACAGCCCGGTCAGCGCGGTCTGGGTGTCGGGCTTGTTGACCACCGCGTTGCCGGCCGCGAAGGCGGGCAGCAGGTCGCCGATGCACAGCTCCAGCGGGTAGTTCCACGGCGAGATGTGGCCGACCACGCCCTTGGGGCGGCGGGCCTCGACGGTGTGGGTGAGCACCGGCAGCGCCCCGCCGCGGCGGCGGTCCCGGAGGTAACCCTGCGCGCCGCGCCCGTAGTGCCGGGCGGCCATGGCGACGGCGAGCACCTCCTCGAAGGCGTGCAGCCGGGCCTTGCCGGTCTCGGCCTGGATCAGGTCCAGCACCTCGTCCTGCCGCTCGAGCAGCAGGTCGTGGAAGCGCAGCAGGACGGCGGCGCGGCGGCGCACCGGCAGCGCGGCCCAGGCGGACTGGGCGCGGCGGGCCAGCTGGAAGGCGACCTCGACGTCGGCCGGGGTGGACCGCGGCAGGCCGGCCAGCCGCTCGCCGGTCAGCGGGGCGACGGTCTCCACCACACTGGGCTCACCGGTCGCGGTGACCCCGGCGGCCAGCCGGGCCACCAGGGACGGCGGGACGGCGGCCGCGACGGTCCGGCCACCCCCGGGAGCTGCCGGGTTGCCGCTCGCGGGACCGGCGCCGGGGTGTTCGGTGGCCGCTGCATCTGCTGTGAGGTCCGACATACGGCGCAGCCTAGGCCTTCGGGGACCGGTTCGGTACCCGTGGGTAACAAGAATCTGCCGCAGTCGGGCGAAAGCGGGGCGCTCCGCCCGTCGGCGCCGCCTCTCAGCGCGTGGGGGTGAAGGCGTTGAGCACCGTGGTGAAGCGCTGCAAGGTCTCGTTCCAGTCGTTGCCCTTGTCCGGACTGGACGAGTAGATCGCGTAGGCGGTGCCGTCGTCGTCGATGAACTCGGTCTCGATCGCGCGCCGGCGGCCGCCCTCCTTGGCCGCGTAGCTGAACTCCCAGACCGCCGCCTCGTGGCCGTTCACGGCGGAGCTCGCCATCCGGTGCTGCTTGTAGTCCTTCTGCGCCTTGGAGACGCTGGCCTCCATCTGCTTCATGTGGTCCAGCGGCTTGATCGACTGGCCGACGGTGACCGCGAACTGCAGGTAGTGCACCTTGCCGTCCGGGCTGTAGAAGATCTGGGTGTTGTCCGTCCCGGTGATCCGCTGCCAGGTCGGGCTGGCGGTCGGCAGCAGGAAACGGAAGCCGGCCGGATCGTCGACCCAGTGGTAGCCGTTGGGCGCGGACGTCTCGGGGCCGGCGCTGCCGCTCGGCTCCGGCTCGGTGGTCTCGGCCGGGCCGGTCGGGGCGGGGTCGCCGGCCGGGCTGCGGACCACGTGCCGGGTGGCGAGGAAGGTCGCCCCGGCCGCCAGCACCCCGACGGCCACCGCGATGGCGACCAGCTTCAGTCGGCTGCGGCGCTTGGCCGGTCCGCGCGCAGGCGCGACGGTGTGCGCGATCGGCGCACTGACGGCGGTGTGCGCCTGCGGCGCGACGGGCGCGCCCCCGGCGGTGTCCTCGGCGACGGCCGGGACGGCGGACGAACCGACGGAGGTGGCGGCCGTCCCGGCGTCGGCCGGACGCGGCTCGGTGGGCTCCTCCGAGCCCTCCTGCGGCGGCGTCGCGGTCCCCTCCGGCGCCTCGCTGCGGTCCACCACCGGCACCGACTGGGTCGGCGTACGGACGGACGCGACGGACTTCAGGCCGATGGTGTGCCCGGCCTGCACCTCGGCCAGCATCCGGGCCGCCTCGTCCGCGCTCGGCCGGTCGGCCGGGTCCTTGGCCATCAGCGCGGCCAGCACCGGCCCCAGCGGCCCGGCCCGGCGCGACTCCGGCAACGGCTCGTCGACCACCGCGGCCAGCGTGGTGATCGGCGAGTCCCGGCGGAACGGCGACTGCCCCTCGACCGCCGCGTACAGCGTGGCCCCCAGGCCCCACAGGTCGGAGGCCGGACCGGGCCGCTCGCCCTGGGCACGCTCGGGCGCCAGGTAGTCCGGCGAGCCGACCAGGTCACCCGGCCGGGTCAGCTCGGTCGAGCCTTCGTAGGTCGCGATGCCGAAGTCCAGCAGCACCACCCGCCCGGTGCCGCGCTCCAGCAGGACGTTGGCCGGCTTGACGTCCCGGTGCAGCACGCCGAGCTGGTGGCCGCGGTGCAGCGCGGCCAGCACCTGGCTGCCGACCTCGGCGGCGGCGCGCGGCTGGAGGGTGCCGTCCTGGCTGATCACGTCGGCCAGCGAGCGGCCGTCGACCAGCTCCATCACGATCCAGGGCCGACTGTCCTGCTCCAGCACGTCGTGCACGGTGATCACACCGGGGTGCTTGATCCGGGCGGCCGCGCTGGCCTCGCGCTTCATCCGCGCGTGCAGGATCTGCAGGTCCTCCTCGGGGAGGTGGTTGACGGTCAGCTCCTTGACCGCGACCTCGCGGTCCAGCATCCGGTCCCAGGCCCGCCAGACCGTGCCCATCCCGCCCCGGCCGAGCCGCTCACCGAGCTCGTACCGCCCGGCCAACAACCGCTCCGCCTCAGCCGCCTCCGGCCGGTCCTGCACGCCCATCGGCGACCGCTCCCCCTCTCGGGTTTCCACCTACCGTCACCTCGGCGGATCGCCTGGTGCGGACCGCTGTTCGAACTGATCCCACGCACACATTAGGCGCACCTCGCGCACCCCGGTAATCACGCCCGCCCACCGGACCGGGGAACCGGTGCGCACCGAGGCCGTCAGCCTGCGAACAGCACCACGGCGACCGTTCCCACCACCAGCAGCAGGAACACGCCCCCGACCAGCAGCGGCCCCAATAGGGAGGGGGGTATCCGGGGGGCTCTACCGCCGCCCGCACCCGCCTCGTTGAACTCCGTACCGACCTCCGGCCGACCGCCCCCGCCCCGCCGACGCGGCCGCTGCCGCACCAGCGGCGCGTCCGGCTTCAGCTCCACCGCCCGCGCCGCCCGCTCCCCGTCGGCCGGCTCCGGCGCGCCCACCAGCAGCGCGGCCAGCTCCTGCCGCGCCGCCTCCGCGGTCGGCCGCAGGGTCGGATCCGGCTGCAGCAGCCGCTCGGCCAGCGGCGCCAGCGGCCCGCAGACCACCGAGGGCTCGCGCCGCCCGTCCCGAACCGCCGTCACCAGCTCCGCCACACCGCCCTCCGGGTACGGCGCACGGCCGGTGAGCATCCGTTGCATCAGCACCCCGAGCGCCCAGCAGTCGCCCGCCGGACCGCCGTCCAGCGGCCAGCGCTCGGCCACCGAGCCGACCAGGGTGGCCCGCACCTCGTAACGACGGCGGCCCCCCGGCCCGCCGAGGTCCTCGGCCAGCGCCTCCTGCGCCGTCCCGGAGAGCAGCCCGCCGAGCATCGCCGCACCGTCCTCGCAGACCAGCACCGAATCGGCGGTCAGATTGCCGTGGGCGAGCCCGGCCTCGTGCAGCGCCCGCAGCGCGCCGGCCAGGTCCGCCGCCAACTCGGCCGCCCGGTACGGCGACACCGGCCCGCCGGCGAGCAGCTCGGCCAGCGTCTGCCCGGCCGGCCGCTCCTCCACCGTCCACAGCAGCTCGCCCTCGACGAAGGCCCCGACCCCGCGCAGCAGCCGCGGGTGCCAGGACGGCGCGGCCGAGCCGACCGCCGCCACCCGCCGCACCAGCCGCTCCCCGTGCGCGGGGTTCGGCTCGTCCGGGTCCTGACCGGCGGTCAGCAGCGCGGGCAGCTCCACGGCGCGCAGCAGCACCGACTCGCCGGTCCCCTCGTCCACCGCGAAGGCGCGCAGCGGTTCCGGGCGGTCCGTCAGCCGGTACCGCCCCGCCAGCAACTGCCCAGGGCCGCCTCGCATGCCAGTTCCTCTCGCTCACCGAGCAGCCTACTGAGCGGCTCCCGCCTGCCCGGCTGAACCCACCCGAGGACGGGGCCTACGGCGCCGGCTGGAAGCTGTTGAACACCACGTCCCGGACCGGTGCCTGCGCGGCCCACTTGTCGTCCGGGACGATCCAGTAGATCGAGTACCCGTACTTGGCCGGAGTACCGGTCACGAAGCCGCGGTTGAGCGAGTGCGTCTTGGGCGTGCCGCTGGTCCACTCCCAGTCCGCCGCGTTGGTCCACTGCCGGTAGTTGATCGCCGACAGGTTCAGCCGCTGGTAGTTGGTCACCTGCGCCCGCAGGTCGGGCTCGGCGTCCTGCCAGTCGGCGACGGCGCTCGCGTGCGGCGAGGTGCTCCACTCGATCCGCAGCTGGCTGCCGTCCGCGTTCTTGAAGATCCGCCGGTTGGGGTCCGACCCGGCCGGCTGCAGCCCGTCCGGCAGGAAGACCGAGAAGCCGCTCGGGTCCTTGTACTCGTGGTACCCGGCCGGCGCCGCCCCGCCCGGCGCGGGCTGGGTCGGAGTCGGCGTCGGCGTCGGGGTCGGGGTCGGGGTGGGCGTGGCCGCCGGGGTCGGAGCCGGAGTGCCGGCGGCCGGTGGCGGCGCGGCGGCCGAGGAGGCGGCCGTGGTGGCCGGCTCGGCGGGCGTCCCGGCGGGCGCGGGCTCGCCGGACGGGACCGCCGGAGCCTGGCTCGGCACGGCCTCGGAGGTCGCCGCCGGCGAGGTGGCGCCCGCGCTGTGGGTGCTCGCACCCTTCGAACCGCTGTCCCCGCCGCCCACGGCCTGGACCACCGCGACCACCCCGGCGATCAGCAGCAGCACGACCACCACGGTCGCGATGGCCAGCCGACGCCGGCCCGTGCGCGGGTTCGCCCCGGCCGCCTGGGTCGCGCCCCTGGTCCACTCGCTGGTCACCGGCCGGATCGACTCACCGTCCGGAGCGGGCTCCGGCTCGCCGGCGGCGGCCTTCACGGCGGGCTCCGCCGACGGCTCCTCGTCCCGGGCCCGGCTGCCCACCCGGACCGTCCCCAGCAGCCCGCCCACGGTCCGCTTCGAGGCGGGCTCTGCAGCCGGCTTCTCCGCCGACTTCTCCGCCTGCTCCTCCGCCGGCTTCTCGGCCGGCTTCTCCGCCTGCTCCTCGGCCGGCTTCCCGGCCTTCCCGGCCGGCTTCTCGACCGGCATCGCGTGCTCGGTGGTCGACTCGGCCTTCACGGTCGCCTCGGCGACCACCCGCTTGAGCATCGACCGGGTCTGCGAGGCGTCCAGGCGCTTGGCCGGGTCCTTCTCCAGCAGTCCCTCGATCACCGGCAGCAGCGACCCGGCGTTCGCCGGCGGGGCCAGCTCCTCGGTCATCACCGCGGTCAGGGTGGCCAGCGCCGAACCCCGGTCGTACGGCGGCCGCCCCTCGACCATCGCGTACAGCGTCCCACCCAGCGACCACAGGTCGGCCGGCGGCCCGGGCTTCTGCCCGCGCGCCCGCTCCGGGGATATGTACGAGGGCGCGCCGACCAGCATGCCGGTGGAGGTGACCGAGGCGTCGCCCTCCACGCTGGCGATGCCGAAGTCGGTGAGCACGACCCGGCCGTCCTCGCCGATCAGCACGTTGGACGGCTTGACGTCCCGGTGCAGGATGCCCAGCGCGTGCGCCGCGATCAGCACGCCCAGCACGTCCAGCGCGATCTCCGCCGCCCGGGCGGGCGACAGCGGCCCGTCCTCCCGGACCACGTCGGCCAGCGAGCGGGACTCGACCAGCTCCATGACGATCCACGGCCGGTCGTCCTCGTCGACCACGTCGAAGACGGTCACCGCCGAGTTGTGCCGGATCCGCGCGGTCGCCTTCGCCTCGCGCAGCGTCCGGACGATCAGCCGGTGCTTCTCCTCCTCCTCGACGCTGGCGTTCATCCGCAGTTCCTTGACCGCGACGGTCCGGCCCAGCATCTCGTCCTCGGCGCGCCAGACGGTGCCCATGCCACCGCGCCCGAGCACGCCGTTCAGCCGGTAGCGGCCGGCCAGGAGGCGGCCGGTGGAACCCTGCGCCTGGGTCATTCGGAACGTTCCCCCATGTGCTGCCGGCGGTCGTGGTGACGGCGCGTCGGCCCGGCCCCAGGCCCGAACGCCCAAGCCTCCATCATCCCCTGTCCCCGGGGGCCACGACCACCCACCCCCCATCCCAAGCCGGGACGAACCGGAACGGGTGCGGCGCTCCGTGCCCGATCTGTGATCGAAAACTCGCCAAGATCCGTCCGAAGCGCTGCTACCGTTCGGCAGCTCATCGTCTTTCCGGGGGGAACTCGACGCCCATGACCGCACCCGCACCGGGCGCTGACGGCCCATCCACCCGGCCGCACACCGCCCAGCACTACTCGGTCGCACCTGCCCTCGACACCCCCGACGGGTACGTCGCCCCCGGCATGCCCGGCGTCCCGGTCACCGGCTACGCCCCCCTCACCCCCGCCGCCCACCGAAGGGCCCCACGCCGCCGCCGCACCGCCCTCGCCCTCACCCTCGCCCTGCTCGCCACCCTGCTCGGCGGCCTGGCCTACGGCTGCGCCCCACTGCGGGCCGCCGACAGCCTCGGCTGGCTGGCCATCGCCCAGGCCGGCCTGGTCGCACTCCCCCTCGGCCTCCTCGGCGGCCGGAACCGGTTACTCCCACCCCTCGGCGCCCTCCTCGCGGCCGCCGCCCTGCTACTCGGCCAGCTCACCCAGCAGCTCCGCCTGGTCCACGCCACCGGCCCCGGCCCCCGCGGCCTCCTCCCCGACACCCTCACCTCCTGGCGCGGCGACCTGCGCCCCCTCGACCTCGCCTTCTACACGATCGCCCTGATCGGCGGCTTCCTCCTCACCCGCCGCACCGCCAACCGCACCTGACCCCCCACCACCCCCACACCCGCACCAACCCACCCCCGCGCAGCCCCCCACCAACACAGAAACCCCCACCCGACAACCCGGGCAGGGGCCTCCGTCACTCCGTCAGCACACCACTCAGCAGTGATCCGGCGCCGGGTTGACCGTCACCTCGACCCGCTGGAACTCCTTCAGCTCCGTGTACCCCGTGGTGGCCATCGCCCGCCGCAGCGCACCGAACAGGTTCATGGTCCCGTCCGGCGTGTGCGAAGGACCGGTCAGGATCTCCTCGGTGGTGCCGACCGTACCGAGGTCCACCCGCTTGCCGCGCGGCAGCTCCTCGTGGACGGCCTCCATGCCCCAGTGGAAGCCCTTGCCCGGGGCGTCGGTGGCACGGGCCAGCGCGGCACCGATCATCACCGCGTCGGCGCCGCAGGCGACCGCCTTCGGGATGTCGCCGCTGTAGCCGACGCCACCGTCCGCGATCACGTGCACGTAGCGGCCGCCGGACTCGTCCATGTAGTCGCGGCGGGCGGCCGCCACGTCTGCGACGGCGGTGGCCATCGGCACCTGGATGCCGAGCACGTTGCGGGTGGTGTGGGCGGCGCCGCCGCCGAAGCCGACCAGCACGCCGGCCGCGCCGGTCCGCATCAGGTGCAGCGCGGCGGTGTAGGTGGCGCAGCCGCCGACGATCACCGGGACGTCCAGCTCGTAGATGAACTGCTTGAGGTTGAGCGGCTCGGCGGCGCTGGAGACGTGCTCGGCCGAGACGGTGGTGCCGCGGATGACGAAGACGTCGACGCCGGCGTCCACGACGGCCTTGGAGAACTCGGCGGTGCGCTGCGGCGAGAGCGCGGCGGCGGTGACCACGCCGGAGTCACGGACCTCCTGGATCCGCTGCTTGATCAGCTCGGCGCGGATCGGCGCGGCGTAGATCTCCTGCATGCGGCGGGTCGCGGCGGCCGCGTCGGTGATCGAGGCGATCTCGTCCAGCAGCGGCTGCGGGTCCTCGTAGCGGGTCCAGAGGCCTTCCAGGTTCAGCACGCCCAGACCGCCCAGGCGGCCGATCTTGATGGCCTGCTCGGGCGAGACCACGCTGTCCATCGGGGCGGCCAGGAACGGCAGCTCGAAGCGGTAGGCGTCGATCTGCCAGGCGATCGAGACCTCCTTCGGGTCACGCGTACGGCGGCTGGGGACGACGGCGATGTCGTCGAAGGCGTACGCCCGGCGGCCGCGCTTGCCTCGCCCGATCTCGATCTCAGTCACTTCGAGCCCTTCTGCTTTGTTGCTCATGCCCGCCGGGTCACCCCGGCCGCCCCCAGTATCCCGTACCGGAGCTGGTCCCGCCCCGACGGCCCGGCCGCCGGACACGGCGAGGGGCCCGCCGTCGCGGGTGCGACGGCGGGCCCCTCGGTGGTCCGGCCCTGGTCCCTCAGCCGTTCAGGCCGTCCAGGCCGTTCAGCGGGACGAGTAGTTCGGCGCCTCGACGGTCATCTGGATGTCGTGCGGGTGGCTCTCCTTGAGGCCCGCCGAGGTGATCCGGACGAAGCGGCCCTTGCTCTCCATCTCGGCGATGGTGGCGGCACCGACGTAGCCCATGGTCTGGCGCAGGCCGCCGACCAGCTGGTGCAGCACGGCCGACAGCGGGCCGCGGTACTGCACCTGGCCCTCGATGCCCTCGGGGACGAGCTTGTCGTCCGAGGCCACCTCGGCCTGGAAGTAGCGGTCCTTGGAGTAGGAGCGGCCCTGACCGCGGGACTGCATGGCGCCCAGCGAGCCCATGCCGCGGTAGGACTTGAACTGCTTGCCGTTGATGAACAGCAGCTCGCCCGGGGACTCCTCGCAGCCGGCCAGCAGCGAGCCCAGCATCACGGTGTCGGCACCGGCGGCCAGCGCCTTGCCGATGTCGCCGGAGTACTGCAGGCCGCCGTCGCCGATGACCGGCACGCCGGCCGCCTGGCAGGCCTGGGCGGCCTCGTAGATGGCGGTGATCTGCGGGACGCCGATGCCGGCGACCACACGGGTGGTGCAGATGGAGCCGGGGCCGACGCCGACCTTGACGCCGTCCACGCCGGCGTCGATCAGCGCCTGGGCGCCGTCCCGGGTGGCGACGTTGCCGCCGACCACGTCGACCTTGACGGCCGACTTGATCTTCGCGATCCAGGCCAGCGCGTTGTGGCTGTGGCCGTGCGAGGTGTCGACGACCAGGAAGTCCACGCCCGCCTCGACCAGGGCCTGGGCCCGGTCGAAGGCCTCGGCGCTGGCACCGACCGCGGCACCGACCAGCAGACGGCCCTCGGCGTCCTTGGCGGCGTTCGGGTACTGCTCGGCCTTGACGAAGTCCTTGACGGTGATCAGGCCCTTGATCCGGCCCTCGTCGTCGACCAGCGGAAGCTTCTCGATCTTGTGGCGGCGCAGCAGCGCCATCGCGTCCACGCCGGAGATGCCGACCTTGCCGGTGATCAGCGGCATCGGGGTCATGATCTCGCGGACCTGGCGGCTGCGGTCCGACTCGAAGGCCATGTCACGGTTGGTGACGATGCCCAGCAGCCTGCCGGACTCGTCGGCGATCGGCACGCCGGAGATGCGGAACTTGGCGCACAGCGCGTCGGCCTCGGCCAGCGTGGTGTCCGGGCCGACCGTGATCGGGTCGGTGACCATGCCGGACTCGGAGCGCTTCACCAGGTCGACCTGGTTGGCCTGGTCCTCGACCGACAGGTTGCGGTGCAGCACGCCGACGCCGCCCTGGCGGGCCATCGCGATGGCCATCCGCGACTCGGTGACCTTGTCCATCGCCGCGGACAGCAGCGGGATGTTGACGCGGACGTTCCGGGAGACCCGCGAGGAGGTGTCCACCTGGTTCGGCAGCACCTCGGAGGCCCCGGGCAGCAGCAGGACGTCATCGAACGTGAGCCCGAGCATGGCGAACTTCTCGGGTACGCCTGCGGCGTTGTAAGACATTTGGGGGGTACCTTCCGTGGCCGGCCTTATCCGCTCACGCCCTGAGGGAGGGGCGCGTTCATCGCTCACTCGCGCAGACCGCCGAAAGCCGGGTGGGTTCGGAGGAACCTCCAAGGGAACCCCGTGCGCACCCGCGAAACTTTGGCAACCTGCCCAGGCGCCGATACCCCATGGTACTGGCACCGCGAATGTGCCTCGTGTGCCCTTGACAACAACCCCGCACCGTGAGTCATTCCGCCCGGTCGACGTGGGGCGTGCCCGACGACTGACCTGGGGCGCGCCCGGCGACTCCCGCCGGGTGTCCGACGCGAATCGCCGGACGCGCCCTAGGACGATTCCTCGGCGAGCGCCCGCAGCCGGCTGAGCGCCCGGTGCTGGGCCACCCGGACGGCACCCGGCGACATCCCGAGCACCTCGCCGGTCTCCTCCGCCGACAGCCCGGCGGCCACCCGCAGCAGCACCAGCTCGCGCTGACGGGCCGGCAGGTTGGAGAGCAGTTCCTTGGCCCAGGCCGCGTCGCTGCTGAGCAGCGCCTGCTCCTCCGGGCCGAGCGCCTCGTCCGGCACCTCCGGCAGGTCGTCCTGCGGCACGACCGTCGAACCGGGCCCGCGCATCGCGGCCCGCTGCAGATCGGCGATCTTGTGCGCGGCGATCCCGTAGACGAAGGCCTCGAACGGCCGCCCCTGGTCCTTGTACCTGGGCAGCGCGCACAGCACCGCGACGCAGACCTCCTGGGCCACGTCGTCCACGTGGTGCCGGGCCCCGCCGGGCAGCCGGACCAGCTTGGCGCGGCAGTAACGCAGCGCGAGCGGGTGGACGTAGGCGAGCAGGGCGTCGATGGCCGGGCCCTCGCCGCGGACGGCTGCCGCGACCAGTTCGCCCACCAGGGGCGAGCCGCCCGTACCGAGCACCGGCGGGCGGCCCGGTCCGGCCCCGGTACCGGGGCCGGGGCCGCCGGAGTCGGCGTACGACGGATCGTGCCCCGGGCCGGAGGGCTGGGCCTCACCCGGGTCCGCCTGGCCGGCCGCACCGGCGACGTCGTCGCGCATCGGTCCATGGTGCCTGGTCGATCGGGAAAACGCGGCACCGCGTCCGGAGTTGTGCACCGGAACGTTATGCGCTGCGGCACCGCGCGGCGTGCCGCGCATCACCGGCCCCTCCTGCACCGTGCCGCCTCCCGCCCCGCCACCGTGGGTGGTCCCGTCCGTCGCGCCGTCCGCCGAGTGTCCTGCGGCTGCGTGGTTCGCCGCAGTGCCTGTCCGCTGGTCCCCGAGGTGCTCCACTCCTCCATGGTGCAACCTCGGGACCGTAACGTCACACGCCCGTGCGACACCCGCTCCGGGAATCGACGGCGGCGCGCCTGGGCCGGCGGCGCCGACGGTGGTCAGCGGACCAGGCCCCAGCGGAAACCCAGCGCCACCGCGTGCGCGCGGTCGGAGGCCCCGAGCTTCTTGAACAGCCGTCGGGCGTGGGTCTTCACGGTGTCCTCGGACAGGAACAGCTCACGGCCGATCTCGGCGTTGCTGCGGCCGTGGCTCATGCCCTCCAGCACCTGGATCTCACGCGCCGTCAAGGTCGGCGCCGCCCCCATGTCGGGGCTGCGCAGCCGACGCGGGGCGAGCCGCCAGGTCGGGTCGGCGAGGGCCTGGGTGACGGTGGCCCGCAGTTCGGCGCGAGAAGCGTCCTTGTGCAGGTACCCGCGGGCACCCGCGGCCACCGCGAGGGCGACACCGTCGAGGTCCTCCGCGACGGTGAGCATGATGATCCGGGCGCCCGGGTCGGCGGACAGCAGCCGCCGGACCGTCTCGACCCCGCCCAGGCCGGGCATCCGGACGTCCATCAGGACGAGATCGGAGCGGTCGGCCACCCAGCGGCGGAGGACCTCCTCCCCGTTCGTCGCGGTGGTGACCCGGTCCACGCCGGGTACGGTCGCGACGGCGCGGCGAAGCGCCTCGCGGGCGAGCGGGGAATCGTCGCAAACGAGAACGGAAGTCATGATCGTCGTCCTCCGCAGCTGATCCGCGTCACGTTGAGCCTCCTGGCTGGTACGAACCTCTCCGACACGGCCGATCGGCGACGGACTTCGTCCTGATCGCCCCGACTTGCCCGCGATCGTTCCCGACGTCCGGCGCCCGCTAACCGCCTCCGCACTTCCAACGACCGTCACTCGAATGAGTTACGGCCTTCGGGCCACCTCCACCACTGTACGTGGCCAACCCGTTACCGATCAGCCGCATCGCGGTGCACACGCCGCACTTTTGCGCAGCTCGCGCGCGGTCGGCGTACGACCCGCACACCGGTGCGGCGTGTCATGCGCCCGTCGGCCACCCGATTGCCGCACCTACGCCCGTCGAAACCTATTGCCCACTTTGCCCGCTTTTATAGCTTTCTCATGGTCATTGACTGTTGTGCCCGTGTGTGGGTGACTTGTCCATGGAGTTGCCTTAAGTCATATTTCCAGGTGTCCATACCAACGCGGGTCGCCCCGCCGGGCACCGCTCGGCCGCAGCCCGCCGAGCACGCCCGACCGACGGCCGATCGCATCCGAAGGGAATGAGCCATGGCAGATTTCTCCCGCCTCCCCGGGCCCAACGCGGACCTCTGGGACTGGCAGCTCTCGGCAGCCTGCCGCGGCGTGGACAGCTCGCTCTTCTTCCACCCCGAGGGCGAGCGCGGGGCGGCGCGCAGTTCGCGCGAGGCCAGCGCCAAGGAGGTCTGCATGCGCTGTCCGGTGATCGCCGAGTGCGCCGCGCACGCCCTGGCGGTCCGTGAACCGTACGGCGTCTGGGGCGGGATGACGGAGGACGAACGCGAGGAGATGCTGGGCCGCTCGCGGCACCGCCTGGTGGAGGTCCCGCTGACCCCGCCGGCGATCGCGCGGCACTAGACCCGCCTCCATGGTGCGCCGTGAAGAAACGTTTCTTCGCGGCGACTTGGGCTGCTCACAGTCGGTACCCGCTCAGCGGCACCCCGGCCGTCGGCACCCGCTCAGCAGTACCCCGGTCACCGACCGTCAGCGATCGGACCGTCAGCGATCGGCGGCCGCACCCGCCAGCCGCTCCAGCATCAGCGCGACGGCCGGCACCTCGGCCAGGTCCGGCAGGGTCAGCGCCACCACCTGGCGCACCGCCGGCGCCCCGGTGGCCGTCCGCACCGGCACCGTCGACACGCCGTCAGGACGCACCGACTGCAACGCCAGCCGGGGCAGCACCGCCACTCCCAGACCGGCCGCCACCAGGCCGACCACCGCCGGGTAGTCGTCGGTCGCGAAGTCGATCCGGGGCTCGAAGCCCGCGCCGGTGCACAGCTCCACCAGGTGCCCCCGACACTGCGGGCAGCCGGCGATCCACTGCTCCCCCGCCAGCTCGGCCAGCCCCACCGGCCCGCCCCGCCCGGCCAGCGGGTGGGCGGCAGGCAGCAGGCCCACCAGCGGGTCGTCCAGCAGCGGGGTGACCACCAGGTCGGACCAGTCGGTACCGGCCGACAGCTGCTGCGCCTCCAGGTTGGCCTCGGCCCGCGCCTCGCGCGGGGTGCCGTGCGCGGCGGACGGCAGTGCGGCGGCGCCGTCGGACTGCGGGTAGCGGAAGGCCAAGGCGATCTCGCACTCGCCGCCGCGCAGCATCGCCAGCGACTCCGGCGGTTCCGCCTCGACCAGCGACACGCGCACCCCCGGATGGCTGTCCCGCAGCCGGGCGACCGCGGGCGGCACCAGGGTGGAACTCGCGGTCGGGAAGGAGACCAGCCGCACCCGCCCGGCCCGCAGCCCGGCGATCGCCGCCACCTCCTCCTCGGCGGCGGAGAGCCCGGCCAGGATTCCGGTGGCATGCTTGAGCAGGACCCGCCCGGCCTCGCTGAGCTGCATCCCGCGGCCCGAGCGGACCACCAGAGGGGTGTCGACCGACTTCTCCAGGGCCTTCATCTGCTGGCTGATGGCAGGCTGCGTACACCCCAGCTCACGGGCGGCGGCGGAGAAGGAGCCGGTGCGGGCGACGGCACGCAGAACGCGCAGATGGCGGGCCTCGATCATGCCTCAGTTATAAGGCAATCTTTGCATTCTGCAAAATTCTACTGATAGTTGAAGCCTGGAGCACCCATCCCGAGCCAGCGACTCACAGCCGAGCGGGCGAGTAACAGCCGGAGGCCCGGCCCGCCTCCCCGAGGGAGCGGACCGGGCCTCCGGTCAGGCGTCGGAGCCTCAGTGCGAGTGGCCGTGGCCGTGCGAGTGGCCGTGACCGTTGTCGGCCTCCTCCTCCTTCTTCTCCACCACGAGGGTCTCGGTGGTGAGGAGCAGGGAGGCGATCGAGGCGGCGTTCTCCAGGGCGGAACGGGTGACCTTGACCGGGTCGATGACGCCGGCCTTCAGCAGGTCGCCGTACTCGCCGGTGGCCGCGTTGTAGCCGTGACCGGTCTCCAGCTCGGCGACCTTGTGGGTGATGACGTAGCCCTCCAGGCCGGCGTTCTGGGCGATCCAGCGCAGCGGCTCGTGCAGCGCCTTGCGGACCACGGCGACACCGGTGGCCTCGTCGCCCGACAGGCCCAGGCCGTCGTTCAGCACCTTGGCGGCGTGAACCAGGGAGGCGCCACCACCGGCGACGATGCCCTCCTCGACCGCGGCGCGGGTCGCCGAGATGGCGTCCTCCAGGCGGTGCTTGCGCTCCTTCAGCTCCACCTCGGTGGCGGCGCCGACCTTGATGACGCAGACGCCGCCGGCCAGCTTGGCCAGGCGCTCCTGCAGCTTCTCGCGGTCCCAGTCGGAGTCGGTCGCGGCGATCTCGCCCTTGATCTGGGCGACGCGGCCGGCCACGGCCTCGGCGTCACCGGCACCGTCGACGACCGTGGTCTCGTCCTTGGTGATGGTCACGCGACGGGCGGTGCCCAGCACGTCCAGGCCGACCTGGTCGAGCTTGAGGCCGACCTCCTCGGAGATGACCTGGCCGCCGGTCAGGACGGCCAGGTCGCCGAGGATCGCCTTGCGGCGGTCGCCGAAGCCCGGGGCCTTCACGGCGACGGCGTTGAAGGTGCCACGGATCTTGTTCACGACCAGGGTCGACAGCGCCTCGCCGTCGACGTCCTCGGCGATGATCAGCAGCGGCCTGGAGGCACCGCCCTGCAGGATCTTCTCCAGCAGCGGCAGCAGCTCCTGGATGGAGGAGATCTTGCCCTGGTTGATCAGGATGTACGGGTCCTCCAGGACCGCCTCCTGCCGCTCCGCGTCGGTGACGAAGTACGGCGACAGGTAGCCCTTGTCGAACTGCATGCCCTCGGTGAAGTCCAGCTCCACGCCGAAGGTGTTCGACTCCTCGACGGTGATGACACCGTCCTTGCCGACCTTGTCGATCGCCTCGGCGATCAGCTCGCCGACCTGGGTGTCCTGGGCGGAGAGGGACGCGACGGCGGCGACGTCGTCCTTGCCCTCGATCTCGCGGGCCACCGACAGCAGGTGCTCGGAGACGGCGGCGACGGCCTTGTCGATGCCCTTCTTCAGGGCGGCCGGGCCGGCACCGGCGGCGACGTTGCGCAGACCCTCGTTGACCAGGGCCTGGGCCAGCACGGTGGCGGTGGTGGTGCCGTCGCCCGCGACGTCGTTGGTCTTGGTGGCGACCTCCTTGACGAGCTGCGCGCCAAGGTTCTCGTACGGGTCGTCCAGCTCGACCTCACGGGCGATGGTGACACCGTCGTTGGTGATGGTCGGGGCGCCGAACTTCTTGTCGATGACGACGTTGCGGCCCTTGGGGCCGATGGTCACCTTGACGGTGTCGGCCAGCTTGTTGACACCGCGCTCCAGCGAGCGGCGGGCGTCCTCGTCGAACTGCAGGATCTTCGCCATGTTCCCTATTCCCTCGGGGCTGCGGCCGGCCCAGCGGCCGCCGAACTACGTGAACCAACAACCACGCCCCGGGCCCCTGTCACTTGGGACACGGATCCGGGGCGGGTCGGGACGTCTTACTTCTCGATGATCGCGAGAACGTCGCGGGCGGAGAGCACCAGGTACTCCTCGCCCTGGTACTTCACCTCGGTGCCGCCGTACTTCGAGTACAGGACGATGTCACCGACGGCGACGTCGAGCGGCAGACGCTGGCCGTCCTCAAAGCGGCCCGGGCCGACGGCCAGGACGACGCCCTCCTGGGGCTTCTCCTTGGCGGTGTCCGGGATAACCAGGCCGGAGGCCGTGGTGGTCTCGGCGTCGAGCGGCTGGACCACGATGCGGTCCTCAAGCGGCTTGATGGCAACCTTGCTGCTGGTGGTCACGTCCGAGCTCCCCTTCGGAGATTACGGGGTTTTCTAACGGGTAGGGGCGAACCTGCGAGTCTGCCGTCGCGGGGGTCAGACACGCGTCTTCGCGTTAGCACTCCCCCGGTGGGGAGTGCTAAGGACGACCATAGGCCGGTGTTAGCACTCAGTCAACCAGAGTGCCAACGGCGCGCCCTGAAGTCCCGTACTACGGATGAGTAGCCGTACTCATGTGCGACGCCGCCCCCGCGACCGACACTCGGGCCATGCCTCAGAAGCCCAAGCGCATCGGCCCGGCGCTGTCGGACGATCTGGTTCCGGCCCTGCTGCTCCTGCCCCTGCTGGCGGTTCTTCCGCTCGTCGCCGTCTCGCTCACGATCGCACTCGTCCTGAACGTGCCAGGACACGCCCAGGAGCTGGTCCTGACCGTCGCTCTGCTCGTCGACACCGCGCTCGTCCTCGGGGTCCCCGGCACGGTGGCCTTCCGCACCTGGCGGAAGGGGTACCGGTTCCTCCCGGTCATCGCCGGGCTGGCACCGCTCGTCCTGCCGGTGCTGTTCTGCTCGGGCGCCCTCCGGTGACCGGGCCGACCCGGGGGCGAGACGTGGCCTCCGCGCTGCTCGCGGCGGTGGCGGTGCCGGTCGGGATGGCGGTCGGGACCGCGGTGGTCATCGTCCTCATGTGGGACAGCGCCCCGCACTCGGCGACCACCGGCAGCATCGTCGAGGCCGTCTGGTTCTCGATCCCGCTCCTGGTGGCCGGGTGGGTGGCCCGGCGCGCCCGGCGGCGCGGGTACCGGATCACGCCGGTCGTCCTCCTGGCCACGCCACTCACCCTCGATCTGGCACTGTGGCTGCTCGACTGACCGGCGAGAATGGCCCCGTGGACACCGAGAACCTCCAGCCCCTGCTGACCCCCGAGGGTCAGGCCCTGCTCGCCGAGTTGCGCGAGTTCACGCCCGAGGAGGAGTTGGCGCTCGCCACCCGGCTGCGGCGGGAACATCCGGCGGAGCTGGTGTCGGCGGCGTTCGGGCAGGCGCGGTTGCGGCAGCGGGCGCGGGCGAAGTTCGGGGCGGACGCGGACCTGATGTACTTCACGCCCAACGGGGTCGAGCAGTCCACCCGACGCAGTGTGGCCGAGTGGCGGGCGCGCCGGTTCGCCGGGCTGGGGGTGCGGCGGCTCGCCGACCTGTGCTGCGGCATCGGCGGGGACGTGCTGGCGCTGGCCCGGGCCGGGATCGAGGTGCTGGCCGTCGACAAGGACCCGGCGGCCTGCGCCGCGACCGCGGCCAACGCCGCCGCGCTGGGGCTGTCCGAGCTGGTCGAGGTGCGCTGCGCGGACGTCGCCGAGGTGGACGTCACCGGCTACGACGCGGTGTTCACCGACCCGGCCCGCCGCACCTCGCGCGGCCGGGTGTTCGACCCCGAGGCGTACGCCCCGCCGCTGTCCTGGGCGATCGAGGCCGGACGGCGGACCCCGATCGGCGCGCTGAAGGTGGCGCCGGGCATCCCGCACGAGGCCGTCCCGGCGGACGCCGAGGCGGAGTGGGTCTCCGACCACGGGGACGTCAAGGAGGCGGTGCTCTGGTTCGGCACCGAGTCCGCCCGCCCGCACCGCGCCACCCTGCTGCCGCAGGGCGCCAGCCTGACCGGCGGTGACCTGCCCGACCCGCCGGCCGGACCGGTCGGGCGGTACCTGTACGAGCCGGACGGCGCGGTGATCCGGGCACACCTGGTGGCCGAGGTGGCCGAGCAGGTCCGCGGCCGGCTGATCGACCCGAAGATCGCCTACCTGACCTCGGACGAGCTGGTCGCCACCCCGTACGCACACGCCTTCGAGCTCACCGACGTGCTGCCGTTCCACATCAAGAAGCTGAAGGCGCTGCTGCGCGAGCGTCAGGTCGGCACGGTGGTGATCAAGAAGCGCGGGATGGCGATCACCCCGGAGGAGTTGCGCCGTCAGCTCAAGCCCTCCGGGCCGAACACCGTCACGGTGATCCTCAGCCGCACCGACCACGGCCCGCTGATGATGCTGGGCCGGCCCGTCCAGGCGCCCTGAGGGGCGTCCTAGGAAGCGGGCGGCTGGATGTAGTCGTCCAGCCGGGCCACCGAGAAGCCCTGCTCCTGGATCCGGGCCAGCAGCTCGCCGAACATCTGGGTCATCGTGGCGCCCTTGAGCTCCTTGGGGCCGCGGAAGTGCGCCAGGATGATGTCGCCGGGCTTCAGCTTCTTGTCGGCGGCCTGGTACTGCATGTCGTGGATCTGCATCGACTCGCGCCAGAGCACGATCGCGCGCGGACCGCACTGCTGCACCGAGGTGTTGAGCATCGGGGTGTTGGCGCCGTCGCCGAACGGCGGGCGGAACAGCAGCGGGGCGGTGCCGTACTGCTGGGTGAGCGTGGCCTGGTCGTCGCAGATCTCGGACTTCTGCTTGTCCGCCGGGAGCTTGCTCATCACCGGGTGGGTGACGGTGTGGTTCTGGATGTGGTTGCCGAGCGCCTGGAGCGGCTTGAAGTAGCCGTAGTCGTTCTTGACGATGTCCTTGGTCAGGAACATCGTGATCGGCACCTTGAGGTCGGTCAGCATCTCGACGAACTTCGGGTCCTTCTCGGCGCCGTCGTCGATGGTGATGAAGACGACCTTGTCGCTCGTCTTCACGTCGCTGAACACGGGTACGGTGCCGGTGCGTTCGAGCTTGATCGGCTTGTCCGTGGGCGGTGCGGGGGCCGGGGCGAGCGGCTTGAGGTTCCATTTCGCCCAGGCCGCGGCGTCGCCCTCGGCCGGGGCCGCGCCGGAGGTGGTGGCCGCGGCCGCCGGTGCGGCACCGCCGGACGGCTGGGGCGCGGCCGAGGCGTTCTTCGTCGCGGCCGGGGCGGCGCTGCCGCCGCCCCCGTTGTCGCCGCACGCGGTGGCGAAGGCCAGCAGGGCCAGCGCCCCCGCCGCGTACGTCCTGGTCCTGCTTCGCCCGTCCCTGTTCACCGCACCGCGCTCCCGGTCCCGTCCAGCTTTCTCTCAGCTATGCACGGTAACGGCCGGGGTGGCGGTTCCCGACCACCGCCTACTCGACGTGGTCGCTGGTGAAGGACCAGCGGTGCACCGGGCGGCCGAGCAGCTCGGCCGGCGGGTCGGCGACCGGGGCCGGCTCGCCGCTCCACCAGGTGATCAGCAGCACCCGTTCGCCCGAAGCGGAAAGCAGTTCGAGGCGCTCCAGCCCGGCCGCGCCGCGGATCGCAGGCAGCGCGAACTCCCGCACCCAGGCGGCGAGTTCGACCCCGCGGCCGTCCGCCGCCCGGGCCTCCCACATCGCGGCGACGGTCACGCGGCACCCCCACCGAGGGCGTCGTAGGCCTGGCCGTGGACGTCCCCGTGCCCGATGTCCGCCGTGGGCACGTGGACGTCGGTCACCGGCAGCGAGGAGTCGGCGGACAGGTCGAGGGCGGAGGGCGTGCGGCCCCGCCACACCATCTCGGAGCCCAGCGCCGCCACCATCGCGCCGTTGTCGGTGCACAGGCCCGGCCGCGGCACCCGCAGCCGGATCCCGGCGCGTTCGCAGCGCTGCTGGGCCATCTCGCGCAGCCGGGAGTTGGCCGCGACGCCGCCGCCGATCATCAGGTGGTCGACGCCGTTGTCCTTGCACGCCTTGACGGCCTTGCGGGTGAGCACGTCGGTGACCGCCTCCTGGAAGGAGGCCGCGACGTCGGCGATCGGCACCTCCTCGCCCGCCCGGCGCTTGGCCTCCACCCAGCGGGCGACGGCGGTCTTCAGGCCGGAGAAGGAGAAGTCGTACTCGGGGTCGTTCCTGCCGCTCAGGCCGCGCGGGAAGTTGATCGCCTTGCGGTCGCCCTCGCGGGCCGTCCGGTCGACGATCGGCCCGCCCGGGAAGCCCAGGCCGAGCACCCGGGCGACCTTGTCGAAGGCCTCGCCGGCCGCGTCGTCGATGGTCGCGCCGAGCGGGCGGACGTCCGTGGTGATGTCCTCGCTGAGCAGCAGCGAGGAGTGCCCGCCGGAGACCAGCAGGGCCATCGTCGGCGAGGGCAGCCGGCCGTGCTCCAGCTGGTCGACGCAGATGTGCGAGGCGAGGTGGTTGACCCCGTACAGCGGCTTGTCCAGCGCCCAGGCGTACGCCTTGGCGGCGCTGACGCCGACCAGCAGCGCGCCGGCCAGGCCGGGGCCAGCGGTGACGGCGATGCCGTCCAGGTCGCTCGCCTTGATCCCGGCGGTGTCCAATGCGCGCTGGATGGTCGGGACCATCGCCTCCAGGTGGGCGCGGCTGGCGATCTCCGGGACGACGCCGCCGAAGCGGGCGTGGTCGTTGACGCTGGAGGCGACCGCGTCGGCCAGCAGCGTGGTGCCGCGCACGATGCCGACGCCGGTCTCGTCGCAGGAGGTCTCGATGCCGAGGACGAGCGGTTCGTCAGCCATGGCGGGTGTCCTCAATGTCCTTCGGGTCAGTGCTGTCAGTGCTGGGGTGGTCGAGGCGCATCACCAGCGCGTCGACGTTGGCGGGCTGGTAGTAGCCGCGCCGGATGCCCACCGGTTCGAAGCCGTAGCGCTCGTACAGCCGCTGGGCGCGCAGGTTGTCCACCCGCACCTCCAGCAGCAGTTCGGCGCAGCCGCGCCGGGCGGCCTCGCCGATCAGGTCGGTGAGCAGCGCCGCGCCGAGGCCGGCGCCCTGGTGGCGCTCGTCGACGGCGATGGTCTGGACGTCGCCCTCGCCGGCGACGACCATCAACCCGGCGTAGCCGACGATGGCGCCGTCCCCGGTGGTGGCGACGGTGTAGTGGCGGGTGCCGCCGGGGTGGGCCTCGGCGAGTTCGGACCAGTACATCCCGTGGGACCAGGCGTCCTCGGGGAAGAGCTTGAGCTCCAGCTCCATCACCGGCTCGATGTCCCACCAGCGCATCGGGCGCAGGGTGGTGCCGTGGTTCACGCCGGGAGCACCGCCTTGTAGGCGGCGGGGACCTGGGCGTCCGGGCGGCGCAGGTACAGCGGGAGGTTCGGCAGCAGCTCGCGGCCGGCCGCCAGCTCGGCGGCGGCGAAGCCGGCCAGGGAGCCGGCCGAGACGTGCTCGGGGCCGTGGGCGCCCGGGAAGGCGTCGGGGTAGAGCAGCGCGCCGGCGCCCACCGACCGGGCCTCGGGCGTCAGCTCGGCCGGGCGGTCCACGCCGGGGCCCTCGGTGCGGCGGCCCTCGGCGTCGTAGGAGGCCCAGTAGACCTCCTTGCGGCGCGCGTCGGTGGCCACCGTGAACGGCTGCCCGGCCAGGCCCTCGGCGCGGGCCTGGAAGGCGATCGCGTCCAGGGTGCAGACGCCGTGCACCGGCAGCCCGAGGGCGTGGCCGAGCGCGGCGGCGGTCACCAGGCCGACCCGCAGGCCGGTGTACGGGCCTGGGCCGACGCCGACCGCGATGCCGGTGAGCCGGTGCTTGTCCACCTCGGCCGCCCGCAGGACCTGGTCGATCGCGGGCAGCAGCAGTTCGCCGTGCCGTCGGGCGTCGACCTGGTGGGTCTCGGCGAGGACGGCCGTGCCGTCGTGGACGGCGGCGGTGACGGCGGGGGTAGCGGTGTCGAACGCGAGCAGCAGCACGGGGTCAAGGTTAGACCGCCGTCGGACCGGCCGACCGATCGAGCTGGTGTCCCCATCCGGAACACACGTGCTGGGCGCTGCCGACCGGCCGAGGGGACCTGGCACGATTAGGGCGGTACGTACAGAGGACGGCGGCGGGAGCGGCACGTGGCGAAGATGGGTCCTGGAGTGGTGGTCACGGGGTTGACCCTGGGGGCCCTGGCGGTGGTGAGCCTGCTGGCCTTCCAGGCCAGCGGCGCGCAGGACCGCGCGGGCGGAGCCCGTCCCACCACCACCGCCGCGACGTCCACCGGCCCGGTCGCCTCGGCGACGCCGAGCGCCTCGGCCACCCCGACCGTCCCGCCGCTGCCGACCAGCTCGGGCAGCGGCACGCGGGTGGTCTACTCGGTGAGCAGCCACTACGTCTGGCTGATCGACCCGAAGAAGAACCCGCAGGTCGCGGCCACCTTCCAGGTCTCCCCGGGCACGGTCGAGCCGACCCCGGGCAGCTACTCGGTGTACAGCCGCACCCCGGTCGGCACCGGGACGGACGGCCGGCAGATCGAGCACGTGGTGCGCTTCGCGCAGCAGAACGGCGTGGTGTTCGGCTTCAGCTCGGCGATGGACGGCTCGACGCCGACCGCCGACCCGAAGACCAAGACCGGCGGCATCCGCAGCGGCCGCGCCGACGGGCAGCTGCTCTGGGACTTCGCGCCCAACGGCACCAAGGTGATCGTGGTCGCCTGAGGCAGGCCCCTAGGCAGCCCGGGGTGTCTCCGCCTCGGGCTCCTCGGCCTGCTCCGGCCGCGGTTCGGGCGGGGTGGACACCGCCTCGGCGGCCGCGCAGGCGGCCAGCAGCGCCCGCATCGGCGCTCCCGGAGCGCGGCGGGCGGACTCTCCGGCCCCGGTGTCGCGCGCGGCGCGCTCCGGGGCGGGGGTGGTGCTCGACATGGCGCCTCCCTAGTTAGGCAGACCTAACCGCAGCACCCATCCCACCACGCCCGGCGCCCCGCCCGCAACACCATGCCGACAGGCTGTCGGTAAAACGGGGGACGCCTACCCGAGCTCCGTCAGCTCCACACCCGACCAGCGGGCTCCGATGCCGGTCAGCACCACCCGGCGCGGGTCGTGGTCCTCCCCGGCGGTGTCACCGATCGCCCGTTCGATCCGCACCTCCAGCCGGTCCTCGGACAGCCGCTCGACCTTGCCCTCGCCCCACTCGACCACGATCACCGACTCCGGCAGCGAGACGTCCAGGTCGAGGTCCTCCATCTCGTCCAGGTTCCCGCCCAGCCGGTACGCGTCCACGTGCACCAGGGCCGGGCCGCCGACCAGCGAGGGGTGCACCCGGGCGATCACGAAGGTCGGCGAGGTCACCGCCCCGCGGACCTGCAGCCCCTCCCCCAGGCCCCGGGTCAGCGTGGTCTTCCCCGCCCCCAGTTCGCCGGAGAGCAGCACCAGGTCACCCGGCCGCAGCAGCGCGGCCAGCTCCCGGCCGAGCCGGCCCATCCGCTCCGGAGTGGGGATGGTGAGAGTGGCGTGCGAGCCCATGCGCGTGTCTTGCCCTTCGGTCCGTAGCGGCGCGCCGACCACCGGCCGCCACCGCTACCGTGCCACACCGCCGCACCCCGATGTGGCGGGCGGGGGGCCGGGCGGGAGTCAGGCGGGGTCGACGACCGGGTTCGGCTCCGGCTCCCGGGGCAGCTCGCTGGCGAGCTCCAGGACGGCCTCCGGCAGCGGCGCGGCGCCGGCGAAGTCGGCGGCACGGCGCAGCAGCCGCGCCAGCTCGTGGTCGACCAGCTCGGGGCGCTCCAGCAGCACCAGGTGCCCGGCGCCCTCGACCAGCACCAGCTCGGCACCGGGCAGCCGCTCGGCCATCTCCTCGCTGTGCGAAGCGGGCGTCAGCAGGTCCTTCGTCCCGGCCAGCACCAGGGCGGGCAGACCGCGCAGGGCGTCCAGCGCCGCGTACTTCTCGTGCGCGTCGAACGCCGGGTAGAACTCGGCGACCACGTCGATCGGGGTGGCGTCCAGCAGCTGCTCGGCGAAGCGCACCACACCGGGGTCGATGTCCCGGCCGCCGAAGGAGAACTTCCGGTAAAAAACGGCGGCCACGTCCGAGCCGACCCGCCTGGTCGCCTCCACCAGGTCCACCTGACGGCCCAGCAGCCGCATCACCCCGGGCGCGACCTTCTTGAACAGCTTCGCCCCGGCCCTCGGCAGCCCGAGGCTCACCTCGTCCCAGTCCCCCGCCAGGGTGCCGACCAGCGCGACCCCGGCGACGCGCTCCCGGAACAGCTCCGGGTGCTGCTCGGCCAGCGCCATCACCGTCATGCCGCCCATCGAATGGCCCACCAGCACCAGCGGCCCGGTCGGCGCGACGGCGTCCAGCACCGCCTTGAGGTCGCCGCCCAGCTGGTCGATGCTCGCCGGGTCACCGGCCAGGTACGAGCGGGAGCGCTCGGAGCGGCCGTGACTTCGCTGGTCCCAGAAGACCAGCCGCATGCCCTCGCGCAGCGCGGCGCGCTGGAAGTGCCAGCTGTCCTGGTTGAGGCAGTAGCCGTGGCAGAACACCACGGTCAGCGGCTCGGCGCTGTGATTCGCCCACTCGCCTCCGGGACGCTCGGATCCGGTGCCGACGGTCGTCGCTCCGATGCCCTCGTTCCTCGGGCCTCCTCGCTCCTCCCTTTCGGCACCGGCGCGCCCCTTCGGCTCGGGGCGGTGACTCGCCAGCGCGCCTCCCGGACGCTCGGGGCGGTGGCCGTCCGGCTCGGCCCAGCCGTCACCCGCCCGCTCGCGGGGGCCCTCCAGCTCCACGTACAGCTCCGTGCCGTCCGGCGCGGCCACCGTCAGCGGGAGCCCGCGCAGCGAGCCGTACGGGGCGGTCGCGTCCAGCTCGGCCCGGGCCCGGCGGCGCATCGCCCGGCCGACCGTCAGCCGCTCGATCGCGACGCCCGCGGCCGCGCCGGCCGCCAGCACACCGACGGAGATCCCGATCACACCGGCCCGGCTCACCCCGGACGCCGCGCCGGCCGCCTTGGCCACCGCCGCGACCGGGTTGCTCTCGGCCGGCGTGCCGGTCATGCCGGCAGGCCCTCGCGGTGGCTGCCGCCCAGGTAGCGGCGGGGCACCCGGGCGCCGATCCGGGTGATGACCTCGTACGAGATGGAGCCGCAGGCGCGGGCCCAGTCCTCGGCGGTCGGCTCACCGCGCTCGCCGTTGCCGAACAACAGCACCTCGTCGCCGATCCCGGGGGTGTCGCCGCCCAGGTCCACCACGAACTGGTCCATCGCGACCCGGCCGGCCACCGTGCGCCACTTGCCGCCGATCTGCACCGGGCCGGTGCCGCTGGCGTGGCGCGGGATGCCGTCGCCGTAGCCGACCGGGACGAGCCCCAGCGTGGTCGGGCCGGGCGTCACGTAGTGGTGGCCGTAGCTGACCCCGTGCCCGCCGGGGACGTGCTTGACCAGCGCCAGCCGGGCGGTCAGCGCCATGACCGGGCGCAGCCCGAAGTCCGCCGGGGAGCCGACCTCGGGCACCGGCGACAGCCCGTACGCGGCCAGGCCGGTGCGCACCAGGTCGAAGTGCGTCTCGGGCAGCAGCAGGGCGGCCGGGGAGTTCGCCAGGTGCCGGACCTCCGGGCGCAGCCCGGCGGCCTCGGCGTGCGCCAGCGCGGCGCGGTAGGAGTCCAGCTGGGCCTGGATCGACGGGTGGCCGGGCTCGTCGGCGGCGGCGAAGTGCGACCAGATGCCGACGACCTTCAGCAGCCCCTCGGCCTCGGCGCGCCGGGCGTTCGCCACCAGCTGCGGCCAGTCGTGCGGCTGGCAGCCGTTGCGGCCCAGGCCGGTGTCGGCCTTCAGGTGGACCCGCGCCGGGATGCCGGTCTCCCGGACGGCCGGCAGCAGTTCCTCCAGCGCCCACTGGCCGCTGACCGAGATGTCCAGGTCCGCGCGCAGCGCCTCGCGCCACGGCCCGCCGGGCGTCCACAGCCAGCACAGGATGCGGGCCCGCTCCGGGCGGATGCCCGCGGCCCGCAGCGCCAGTGCCTCCTCGGGCATCGCGCAGCCGAGCCAGCCGACCCCGTTCGCGACCGCCTCCCGGGCGCACTCGACCGCGCCGTGGCCGTAGGCGTCGGCCTTGAGCGCGAGCATCACGGCGGAGCCGCCGACGCGCTCGCGCACCGCGGCGAGGTTGCCGCGCAGGGCGGCGAGATCGATGGTCGCCTCAGCCCGTACGCCGTCGGTGAGGGTGGCTGTGCCGATCGTGTTCGCAGTTGTCATCAGGGTCAGTCTCCCAGACGTCCCGGAGTCCTCGCCGAACGGCCCATCGGCGCGGCGGTCGGCACCGGGGCGCCGGGCACCCCGCCGACCTGCGGCGGACGACTGGTCCGCCGTGTCTGGGACGCCCGGAACGGATGGTTCGGTTCCGTTCGACTATTCCTGCCGCACCGCCCGCCAGACCGCCGGGAGCGCCCCGGCGACGCCCGTCGCCGTCACCGGCGCGCCCGGGGTGCCCGCCGCCTCGCGGCCCGCCAGGCCGTGCAGGTAGGCGGCCACCGAGGCGGCGTCCAGCGGCGACAGGCCCGAGGCCAGCAGCGAGCCGGCCAGACCGGCCAGCACGTCCCCGCTGCCCGCGGTGGCGAGCCAGGAGGTGCCGGTCGGGTTCACCCGGACGGCCCCGCCCGGGTCGGCCACCACCGTGGTGGAGCCCTTCAGCAGCACGGTGGCCCGGTAGGCGGCCGCCAGCCGCCGGGCGGTGGTCAGCCGGGCGGCGGCCAGTTCCTCGGCGGCTGGCGGCGCGGCGCCCTCGGCGCCCGCGAGCAGCCGGGCGGCCTCGCCGGTGTGCGGGGTGAGCAGGGTCGGCGCGGTACGGCCGGCCAGCGCCCGCGGGCCGAGCCGGCCCAGCTCGGTCAGCCCGTCCGCGTCCACCAGCACCGGGACGGCGGCCGCCAGCGCCTCGGTCAGCGCCTGCCGCGCCCCCTCGCCGCCGCCCGGCCCGACCACCCAGGCCTGCACCCGTCCGGCCCCGGCCGGCCCGCCCTCGGTGACCAGCGCCTCGGGGAAGCGCCGCACCACCTCCTCGGCCGCCGTACCGACGTACCGGACGGCGCCCGCGCCACCCCGCAGCGCCCCGGCGACCGCCAGCAGCGCCGCCCCCGGGTACGTCGCCGAGCCGGCCGCCACCCCGACCACACCGCGCCGGTACTTGTCGCTCTCCGCGCCCGGCAGCGGCAGCAGCGCCGCCACGTCCGCGTGCTGCAGGACCGTCACCTCCGGCTCCGGCAGCTCCAGCCCGATGTCCACCAGCTGCACCGCGCCCGCGTACGAGGCCCCCGGGTCGACCAGCAGGCCCGGCTTGTACGTGCCGAAGCAGACCGTGACGTCCGCGCGCAGCGCCGCCCCCGGCACCTCGCCGGTGTCCGCCTCGACCCCGCTGGGCAGATCGACCGCCACCACCAGGCCGCGTCGCTCGGCGCGCGCGTACGGCTCCGCCTCGGGGCGCAGCCCGCCCCGGCCACCGATGCCGACGATCCCGTCCAGCACCAGGTCCGCGCGTGAGATATCGGCCAGGCCGACTTCCCGCTCCGCCGTCACCCGTCCGCCCGCGGCCCGCAGCGCGGCCAGCCCGCCCTGATGCGCCTTCTGCGGCGCCAGCAGCACCGCCGTCACCCGCGCCCCGCGCCGCGCCAGTGCCGCCCCGGCGTACAGGGCGTCACCCCCGTTGTCCCCACTGCCCGCCAGCACCGTCACCCGGCTGCCGTACACCCGCCCCCGACGCCGCGTCAGCAGCCGGGCGCAGGTCGTGGCGAGCCCGGCGGCCGCCCGCTGCATCAGCGTGCCCTCCGGCAGCCGCGCCATCAGCGCGGCCTCGGCGGCCCGGACGGTTTCCACAGGGTGTGCATGACGCATGGGGAGAACTCCTTCGGCAGGCGCGGGCTACCCGCCGACGCTAGCCCGCGTCACCGCCCCACGGGGGCCGGGCCTGCGGCACACTTTCGAGTGACACCCACTTCGATCCCCCGCCGGTGTCGGTCCGTACGCCTACCTTGTGGCTCGGCACGGACCCACAGGAGGGAGAAGGGCCATGGTCGCCATGCCAGCAGTCGAGCGCTCCGCGGACCCGGAGGAAGTCCTCCAGGCATTCCTGCGGCTGGACACACCGCCGGGCTTCAAGGCCGAGCTCGTCGAAGGGGACATTGTCGTGACACCGCCGCCGGATGGAGAACACGAGACCGCGTTCTCGCTGCTCAACCGGCAGTTCATGCGCAAGGCCGAGGTCGAGTTCGACCTGTCCGGCAACAAGGGTCTGATCGTGCCGACCGGCCGGTTCATTCCCGACGGCACCGTCAGCCCGGTCGGTCACTTCCTGAACGCCAATTCCTGGGCGGACCCATCCGGCGTGTTGCTGGTCTTCGAGGTGACGTCGACCAACCCGATCAAGGACCGCGAGCAGAAGCGCCGGGGCTACGCCGCTGCCGGCATCCCCTGCTACCTCCTGGTCGACCGCGGCAAAGGCATGGTCACGCTGTTCACGGAACCCAAGGGGGACGACTACGTGGCCCGCAACGAGGTCCCGTTCGGCAAGCCCGTCGACCTGCCCGCCCCGTTCTCCTTCACGCTCGACACGGCGCCCCTGCGGTAGGACGCAGCCACCGCAGGGACGCCGTGAGAGGGCGAGCGACTACTCGACGGTGACCGACTTCGCCAGGTTGCGCGGCTGGTCGACCTCGTGGCCCTTGGCCGTGGCCAGCTCGCAGGCGAAGACCTGGAGCGGCACGGTGGAGACCAGCGGCTGCAGCAGGGTCGGGGTCGCCGGGATGCGGATCAGGTGGTCCGCGTACGGCACGACCGCCTCGTCGCCCTCCTCGGCGATCACGATGGTGCGGGCGCCGCGGGCCCGGATCTCCTGGATGTTGGAGACGATCTTGTCGTGCAGGATCGACCGCCCGCGCGGCGAGGGCACGACCACCACGACCGGCAGCCCCTCCTCGATCAGCGCGATCGGGCCGTGCTTGAGCTCGCCCGCCGCGAAGCCCTCGGCGTGCATGTAGGCG
Source organism: Kitasatospora sp. NPDC048296 (assembly GCF_043201815.1). Classification (NCBI taxonomy): domain Bacteria; kingdom Bacillati; phylum Actinomycetota; class Actinomycetes; order Kitasatosporales; family Streptomycetaceae; genus Kitasatospora; species Kitasatospora sp. NPDC048296. The sequence continues at coordinate 96,339 of NZ_JBICZB010000004.1, read as the reverse complement.
AGCTCCTTGAGCTTGAGCGCACCCTCCAGGGCCACCGGGAAGCCGACGTGGCGGCCGAGGAACAGCACCGAGCGGGCGTCGGCCAGCGAGCGGGCCAGCTCGCGCACCGGCTCCATGGTCTCCAGGACCTGCTCGACCTGCTTCGGCGCGTCGCCGAGCTCGCGGATGATGGTGACGATCTCGTCGCCCCACTTGGTGCCGCGCACCTGGCCCAGGTAGAGGGCGACCAGGTAGCAGGCGACCAGCTGGGTCAGGAACGCCTTGGTGGACGCGACCGCGACCTCCGGGCCGGCGTGGGTGTACAGCACCGCGTCCGACTCGCGCGGGATGGTGGAGCCGTTGGTGTTGCAGATCGCCAGCACCTTGGCGCCCTGCTCCCGGGCGTGCCGCAGGGCCATCAGGGTGTCCATGGTCTCGCCGGACTGCGAGATGGCGATGACCAGCGTGCCCGGGCCCATGATCGGGTCGCGGTAGCGGAACTCCGAGGCGACCTCGACCTCGCAGGGGATGCGGGTCCAGTGCTCGATCGCGTACTTCGCGATCATGCCCGCGTGGAACGCGGTGCCGCAGGCGACGATGACGACCTTGTCGACCGAGCGCAGGTCCGCGTCGGAGATGCGCAGCTCGTCCAGGGTCAGCCGGCCGTCGGCGCCGATCCGGCCCAGCAGGGTGTCGGCGACGGCCTTCGGCTGCTCGGCGATCTCCTTGAGCATGAAGTAGTCGTAGCCGCCCTTCTCGGCGGCGGAGGCGTCCCAGTCGACGTGGTACTCGCGCACCTCGGCCGGGGTGCCGTCGAAGTTGGTCACCGTCACGCCGCTCTCGCGCAGCTCGACGACCTGGTCCTGGCCCAGCTCGATCGCCTCGCGGGTGTGCGCGATGAAGGCGGCGACGTCCGAGGCCAGGAAGTTCTCGCCCTCGCCGCGGCCGACCACCAGCGGCGAGTTGCGGCGGGCGCCGACGACCACGCCGGGCGCGTCCGCGTGCACGGCGACCAGGGTGAAGGCACCGTCCAGGCGGCGGCAGACCACCCGCATGGCCTCGGCGAGGTCTCCCTCGTACGCCTCGCCCAGCAGGTGGGCGACGACCTCGGTGTCGGTCTCGGACCGGAGGGTGTGGCCGCGCTCGGCGATCTCGGCGCGCAGCTGGGCGAAGTTCTCGATGATGCCGTTGTGGACCACGGCCACCCGGTTGTCGTCGTCCAGGTGAGGGTGGGCGTTGGCGTCCGTCGGGCCGCCGTGGGTGGCCCAGCGGGTGTGGCCGATGCCGGTGGTGCCGCCGGGCAGAGGGGATTCGGCGAGCGACTTCTCGAGGTTGGCGAGCTTCCCGGCCCGCTTGTCCGTGACCAGACCCCACTGCCCCTGGGAGTCCTGCGCCTGCACCGCGACACCGGCCGAGTCGTAGCCCCGGTACTCCAGTCGCTGCAGGCCCGCGATTACTACGTCGAGGGCGGACTGCGCGCCCACGTATCCAACAATTCCGCACATGCGTGCCAGCATAAGGGCGGTTCTGTGGCCGTTTTCCCGCCTCCGACCAACTCTGCGTGACCGACACCACAGCCACCGTGAACACCGCCACGGCTCACAATGGAGCATGTGCTGACCGAACTCTGTACGCGGGGCGCCGCCACGCCCGGCCCGTCGCCGTCCCCTTACGTGGACCTCAGCCGGGCCGAGTGGAGCGCGCTGCGCGAGCGTACGCCGCTTCCGCTGACCGCCGAGGAGGTGGAGCAGCTGCGCGGCCTCGGCACGGCGCTCGACCTGGACGAGGTCCGCGACGTCTACCTGCCGCTGTCCCGGCTGCTCAACCTGTACATCCACGCCACCCACGAGCTGCGCGGCGCGCTGGGCACGTTCCTGGACACCCCGGACACCGAGCGCACCCGCACCCCGTTCATCATCGGCGTGGCGGGCTCGGTCGCGGTCGGCAAGTCCACCACGGCCCGTCTGCTGCAGGCCCTGCTGGCCCGCTGGCCCGAGCACCCCCGGGTCGAACTGGTCACCACCGACGGCTTCCTGCTGCCCAACGCCGAGCTGCGCCGCCGAGGCCTGATGGCCCGCAAGGGCTTCCCCGAGTCGTACGACCGCCGGGCGCTGATGCGCTTCGTCGCGGACGTGAAGGCGGGCAGGGAGCGGGTCACCGCGCCGGTGTACTCCCACCTGGTGTACGACATCGTGCCGGACCAGCGGCTGACCGTGGAGCGCCCGGACATCCTGATCGTCGAGGGCCTGAACGTGCTCCAGCCGGCCCTGCCCGGCACCGACGGCCGCACCCGCCTCGCGGTCGCCGACTACTTCGACTTCTCGATCTACGTCGACGCCCGTACCGACGACATCGAGCACTGGTACCTGGACCGCTTCCGCAAGCTGCGGCAGACCGCCTTCCAGGACCCGAACTCCTACTTCCGCCGCTTCACCGAGGTGCCGGAGGAGGAGGCGATGGAGTACGGCCGCCAGGTCTGGCGCACCATCAACAAGCCCAACCTGCTGGAGAACGTGCTGCCGACCCGCGGCCGGGCCACCCTGATCCTGCAGAAGGGCCCGGACCACAAGGTCCGCCGGGCGCTGCTGCGCAAGCTCTAGCAAGCCCCCGCGAAGCCCGGGAAGGCCCCCGGAGGCCCCCGGAGCCCTGGAAACGCCCGCAGGCCCCCACTGTCTCCAGTGGGGGCCTGCGCGTGCCTACCGGGGGGCCGTCAGCCCAGGTGGGTGCGCACCGCCTCGGCCAGCCGCTGCCCGACCGTCTCGGCCTGCGCCGGGTCGGCGGCCTCGACCATGACCCGGACCAGCGGCTCGGTGCCGGACGGGCGCAGCAGCACCCGGCCGGTGCAGCCCAGCTCGGCCTCGGCCGCGGCGATCGCCTCGGCCAGCTCGACGCTGGTCTTCACCCGGCTCTTGTCGACGCCCTTGACGTTGATCAGCACCTGCGGCAGCCGGGTCATCACGGCGGCCAGGTCGGCCAGCGGCTGCTTGGTGGCGGCCAGTCGGGCGCCCAGCATCAGGCCGGTCAGGGTGCCGTCGCCGGTGGTGGCGTGGTCCAGCAGGATGACGTGGCCGGACTGCTCGCCGCCCAGCGCGAAGCCCTGCTCCTTCATCGCCTCCAGCACGTAGCGGTCGCCGACGGCGGTCTCCACCAGGTCGATGCCCTCGCGCTCCATCGCCAGCTTGAAGCCGAGGTTGGACATCACGGTGGCCACCGCGGTGTTGCGGCGCAGGGTGCCGGCCTCCTTCATGGCGACGGCGAGGATGGCGATGATCTGGTCGCCGTCCACCTCCTGGCCCTCGGCGTCGGCGGCCAGGCAGCGGTCGGCGTCGCCGTCCAGGGCGATGCCGAGGTCGGCGCGGTGCTCCTTCATCGCGACGCGCAGCCGGTCCAGGTGGGTGGAGCCGACGCCGTCGTTGATGTTGAGGCCGGTGGGCTCGGCCCCCAGGGTGTGGACGACCTCGGCGCCGGCCCGGGCGAAGGCCTCGGGGGCGACGTACGCGGCGGCGCCGTGGGCGCCGTCGATGACGACCTTGATGCCGTCCAGGCGGTTGGGCAGCACGCCGATCAGGTGGGCGACGTACTTGTCGAAGCCCTCGGTGTACTCGCGCACCCGGCCGACGGCCGCACCGGTGGGACGGTTCCAGTCCTCGCCGCCGACGGTGTGCTTGCGGTAGTGCGCCTCGATCGCGTCCTCGATCCGGTCGTCCAGCTTGTGGCCGCCGCGGGCGAGGAACTTGATGCCGTTGTCCGGCATGGCGTTGTGGCTGGCGGACAGCATCACGCCGAAGTCGGCGCCGAGCGCGCCGGTGAGGTAGGCCACGGCCGGGGTGGGCAGGACACCGACCCGCAGGACATCGACGCCGGAGCTGGCCAGACCGGCGATGACCGCGGCCTCCAGGAACTCGCCCGAGGCACGCGGGTCACGGCCGACCACCGCGACCGGCCGGTGCCCGTCGAAGGCGCCGGCCTCGCCGAGCACATGGGCGGCCGCGACCGACAGGCCGAGCGCCAGCTCCGCCGTCAGGCCCTCGTTCGCCACCCCGCGTACGCCGTCCGTACCGAAGAGTCGTCCCACTGTCCCGTCCTCCATCACCATGCTCGGAACCCACCGATGATCCCGGCCGCCGCACGTTAGCCGGGGAACACGTCGCCCCGGAGTACACGAGGTACTCCGGGGCGACGGTTTGCGCAACCAGGGGGTACGCCGCCAGGGCGGAACGCACCCCCGGGGACGCGATTAGCGCTTGCTGTACTGCGGCGCCTTGCGGGCCTTCTTCAGACCGGCCTTCTTGCGCTCGACGGCGCGGGCGTCACGGGTCAGGAAGCCGGCCTTCTTGAGGGCGCCGCGGTTGTTGTCCACGTCGGCCTCGTTCAGGGCACGGGCCACGCCGAGGCGCAGCGCGTAGGCCTGGCCGGAGACGCCGCCACCGCTGATGCGGGCGACGACGTCGTAACGGCCGTCCAGCTCCAGGAGCTTGAAGGGCTCGTTCACGGTCTGCTGGTGCACCTTGTTCGGGAAGTAACCCTCAAGGGTGCGACCGTTGATCTTCCACTGGCCGGTGCCGGGGACGATGCGCACGCGGGCGATCGCCTCCTTGCGACGGCCGAGGCCGGCGCCGGGGACGGCCTCGCCGAAGCGGCCGGCCAGGGACTCGGAGGTGTAGCTCTCCTCGGAGGTGTACTCGCCCTCGACAGCCTCAACGGCCTCGTCGAAGTCGACCTCAAGGGTTTCAGTGGTCTCGGCCACGGTGTTCCTCAGCTCTTTTCAGTGATGGGGGGCTTGGTGGCCGGAATTACTGCGCGACCTGGGTGATCTCGAACGGCACCGGCTGCTGGGCAGCGTGGGGGTGCTGGTCGCCCGAGTAGACCTTCAGCTTCGAGAGCATCTGGCGGCCCAGGCTGTTCTTGGGGATCATGCCCTTGATGGCCTTCTCGACGGCCTTCTCCGGGTTGTTCGCCAGCAGGTCGTCGTAGCGCACCGAGCGCAGACCGCCCGGGAAGCCCGAGTGGCGGTAGGCCAGCTTCTGGGTCTTCTTGTTACCGGACAGGTGCACCTTGTCGGCGTTGATGATGATGACGAAGTCACCAGTGTCAACGTGCGGCGCGTAGATCGCCTTGTGCTTGCCCCGGAGGAGGTTGGCGGCCTGGGAAGCCAGGCGGCCGAGCACGACGTCGGTCGCGTCGATGACGTGCCACTGACGCTGGACGTCGCCGGGCTTGGGGCTGTACGTACGCACGGTCGTAGCCTTCGCTTTTCAGTGAGTGAGTCCTGACAGGAGCACCCGGACGGAAGAGCAGCCTGGCCAACCTTGGACGCAATTCAAGGGGGACCGCTGGTCGTCGACCTGATGTCTCCGGCGTACCGACCTCTCACGTGAGATAGAGCGAGCCAATACGCACATCAAGCGTCCAGATTACCGGGCGGGCGGGGAGGGGTCAAAAATCCCCTCCCGCCCATCCGGCCGTCACTCAGCGTTCGCGCTCCACCCGGGTGACGTCCCAGACCGGCTCGGGCGACTCAAACACCCGGCCGTCGGCCCCGAACACCAGGTAGCGGTCGAAGGTCCGGGCGAACCACCGGTCGTGGGTGACGCACATCACCGTGCCGTCGAAGACCTCCAGCCCGGCCTGCAGCGCCTCGGCGCTCTCCAGGTCCAGGTTGTCGGTCGGCTCGTCGAGCAACAGGGCCGTCACGCCGGAGAGTTCGAGCTTGAGGATCATCAGCCGGGCCTGCTGGCCGCCGGACAGCGACTCGAACTTCTGCTCCTCCTGCCGGTCCAGCTCGTACCGGCGCAGCGCACCCATCGCGGCGCCGCGGCTGAGCGCGTGCTCCTCCTCGACGATCGAGCGGACGGTACGCCCGAACAGCTCCGGGTGGGCGTGCGTCTGCCGGAAGTGCCCCGGGACGACCCGGGCGCCGAGCTTCCACGCCCCCGTGTGCTCGACCGTCTCGTCGCCGGCCAGCAGCCGCAGCAGGTGCGACTTGCCCGCGCCGTTGGCGCCGAGGACACCGACCCGCTCGCCGTAGAAGACCTCCAGGTCGAAGGGCTGCATCAGGCCAGTGAGCTCCAGCCGCTCCATGGTGAAGGCGCGCACGCCGGTGCGCCCGCCCTTGAGCCGCATGGTGATGCTCTGCTCGCGCGGGGGCTCCTCGGGGCGGCCGGCCTCCTCGAACTTCTTCAGCCTGGTCTGCGCGGCGGCGTAGCGGGTGGCCAGGGCGTGGCTGACGGAGGCGGCCTGGCGCAGGGTGACGACGAGCTTCTTGAGCTTGGCGTGCTCCTCGTCCCAGCGTCGGCCCAGCTCCTCGAAGCGCGCGAAGCGGTCCTTGCGGGCCTCGTGGAAGGTGTCGAAGCCGCCGCCGTGCACCCAGACGCTGCTGCCGGCCGCGCCCGCCTCGACACTGATGATCTTGTCGGCGGTCTTCGACAGCAGCTCGCGGTCGTGCGAGATGTACAGCACGGTCTTCGAGGTGGCCTTGATGGCCTCCTCCAGCCAGCGCTTGCCCGGGACGTCCAGGTAGTTGTCCGGCTCGTCGAGGAGGAGCACCTCCTCCGGGCCGCGCAGCAGTGCCTCCAGGACGAGCCGCTTCTGCTCGCCGCCGGAGAGGGTGTTCAGGCCGCGCCACTGGGCCTTGTCGAAGGGCACGCCGAGGGCCGCCATGGTGCAGACGTCCCAGTCGGTCTCGTAGTCGTAGCCGCCGACGTCGGCCCAGTCGGAGAGCGCCTGGGCATAGGCCATCTGGGTCTTCTCGTCGTCCTGCGCGATCATCGCGAGCTCGGCGGCGTCCACCGCGCGGGCGGCCACGGCTATCCGCTCCGGGGCGACGGACACCAGCAGGTCCCGGACGGAGGCGTCGGCCGGCAGCGCGCCGGGGGTGGACGCCTGGTCCTCGCGGCCGGTGGTGCCGACGAACTGGCGCATCACGCCGAGCCCGCCGCTGATCGTCACCGAGCCGCCGTGCGGCTGGAGGTCGCCCGCGATCATGCGCAGCAGCGTCGTCTTGCCGGCGCCGTTGGCCCCCACGAGGGCGACCGCGGCGCCCTCGCCGACCCGGAAGGACGCGTCGTCGAACAGCACCCGCCCGTCCGGCAGGTAGTACTCCAGGTGCGAAATCTCGACGTGTCCCATGGGAGCGATTGTCGCAAGCGGACGCCCCCGGCCAAAACGGATTACCCGGCGGCGGCAGGCTGCCCGGGCAGCGTGCGCATCCGCCTGGCCTGGCGGTTGCGCTCGGCGAGCTGGTCGTCCGGCGGGTAGCCGACCTCCTCAAGGGTGAGCCCGTACGGCCGGATCACGTTGACCGCCGAGTTGCGGACCCCGCCGGCCAGCACCTCGCCCGGGAACTCCACCGGCCGGTGCCCGTCACCGACCAGCAGCATCGCGCCGACCAGCGCCCGGACCATGTTGTGGCAGAAGGCGTCGGCCCGGACGGTGGCGACCGCCAGCGAGCCCTCCTGCGCCGCGTAGGTGTCCACCGGGACACGGTCCCAGTGCAGCTCCAGCAGGGTGCGGATGGTGGTGGCGCCCTCGCGCTTCTTGCAGTACGCGGCGAAGTCGTGCTCGCCGAGCAGCAGCTTCGCGGCCGCGTTCATCCGGTCCAGGTCCAGCGGCCGGTCGTGCCAGAGCACGTGCCCGCGCAGCAGCGGGTCGACCCCGCCGGGGTGGTCGGCGACCCGGTACGCGTACCGGCGCCAGATCGCCGAGAAGCGCGCGTCGAACCCGGCCGGCGCCTCGCCGACCCGGTAGATCCGGACGTCCCCGGGCAGCCGCCCGGCCAGCCGGCGCAGCAGCTTCTCCCGGTGCGCCTCCCACAGCTCGGCCGGCAGGTCGACGTGGGCGACCTGACCGCGGGCGTGCACCCCGGCGTCGGTGCGGCCGGCCACGGTGAGCGGGAAGAGCTCCTGGCTGCGGGTGACGACCTGCAGCGCGCTCTCGATCTCCTCCTGGACCGTCCGGCGGCCGCCCTTCTGGCGGGCCCAGCCGGAGAACTCGGCGCCGTGGTAGGCGAGGTCGAGCCGGACCCGGACGTACCCGTCGGCCGGACCGTCCTTCACCGGCGGCTGCTCGGCGCAATCACTGACCACTGCTTCTCTTCTCCCAGGGACCTCGCGGACAAGGAACGGGCCCGCTCCCCCATCGCTGGGAAAGCGGGCCCGCGGCAACACCTAGAGGCGTCAGGCCTGCTCGGCGGCCTCGGCCTCGTCGGCCTTGGTCTCGACGGCAGCGGCCTCGTCGGCCTCCTTGACGGCGCGCTTGGTGGCGGCCTCGGCCTCGCCGACGGCGGTCTGCGCGACGGTCAGCGCCTCGACCAGCTCGATCACGGCCATCGGGGCGTTGTCGCCACGACGGGGACCGATCTTGGTGATGCGGGTGTAGCCACCCGGGCGGTTCTCGTAGCGCGGCGCGATCTCGGTGAAGAGGGTGTGCAGCACGGCGATGTCGGTGATCGTCTTGCGAACCAGGCGACGGTTGTGGATGTCGCCCTTCTTCGCCTTGGTGATCAGCTTCTCCGCCAGCGGGCGCATCCGACGGGCCTTGGCCTCGGTCGTGGTGATGCGGCCGTACTGGAACAGCTCCCGGCACAGACCGGCGAGCAGCAGCGGCTCGTGGTGCGGGCCGCCGCCGAGGCGGGCACCCTTGGTGGGACGCGGCATGGAATTACTCCTTGAATCTCCGACTGCGGCCGTACCAGGTACCGCAGCGGGCGTACGGGCACGGTGCCCGTACGGCTTTCATGACGACGGGGGCGGCTCCGTGGAACCGCCCCCGCGGCCAAATCTCTTAGTACTGCTCGGTCTCGGCGAAGTGCGAGTCGTCGAGGTCGTCGGCGCCGAAGGCGTCGGCGGCAGCGGTCGGGTCGAACCCGGGCGGGCTGTCCTTGAGGGCCAGGCCCATGCCGGCCAGCTTCGCCTTGACCTCGTCGATCGACTTCGCGCCGAAGTTGCGGATGTCGAGCAGGTCGGCCTCGGAGCGGGCGACGAGCTCACCCACGGTGTGGATGCCCTCGCGCTTGAGGCAGTTGTAGGAGCGGACGGTGAGCTCCAGCTCCTCGATCGGCAGCGCCAGGTCGGCGGCCAGGGCGGCGTCCGTCGGGGACGGGCCCATGTCGATGCCCTCGGCGTCGATGTTCAGCTCGCGGGCGAGGCCGAACAGCTCCACCAGGGTCTTGCCGGCCGAGGCCATGGCGTCGCGCGGACGCATGGCGGGCTTGGTCTCGACGTCGACGATCAGCTTGTCGAAGTCGGTCCGCTGCTCGACACGGGTGGCCTCGACCTTGTAGGTGACCTTCAGCACCGGGCTGTAGATCGAGTCGACCGGGATGCGGCCGATCTCCTGGCCGGAGGCCTTGTTCTGGACGGCGGAGACGTAGCCGCGACCGCGCTCGACGGTCAGCTCCATCTCCAGCTTGCCCTTGCCGTTCAGCGTGGCGAGGACCAGCTCGGGGTTGTGCACCTCGACACCCGCCGGCGGGGCGATGTCGGCGGCGGTGACGACACCCGGGCCCTGCTTGCGCAGGTACATCACGACCGGCTCGTCGTGCTCCGAGGAGACGACCAGCTGCTTGATGTTGAGGATGAGGTCGGTCACGTCCTCCTTGACGCCCGGCACGGTGGTGAACTCGTGCAGGACGCCGTCGATGCGGATGCTGGTGACAGCGGCACCCGGGATCGACGACAGGAGCGTGCGGCGCAGGGAGTTGCCGAGGGTGTAGCCGAAGCCCGGCTCCAGCGGCTCGATCACGAACCGCGAGCGGAACTCGTCGACGACCTCTTCGGTCAGCGAAGGACGCTGAGCGATAAGCATGGGGAGGTTCCTCCAGTTGTCTTCGGCACCCACTATTTGATGCCGACAGGACCAAGAGTACGGGCTCCTGCGCGCTGTGTTGATTCAACGGCGTAGGAGCCCGTACCAGGTTTAAAGCAGAGACTGCGTGCCCGAAGGCGCTGCGTCAGACGCGGCGGCGCTTCGGCGGACGGCAGCCGTTGTGCGGGGTGGGGGTGACGTCCTGGATCGAGCCGACCTCCAGGCCGGTGGCCTGGAGCGAACGGATCGCGGTCTCGCGGCCGGAGCCCGGACCCTTCACGAAGACGTCAACCTTGCGCATGCCGTGCTCCTGCGCGCGACGGGCAGCGGCCTCGGCGGCCATCTGCGCGGCGAACGGGGTGGACTTGCGCGAGCCCTTGAAGCCGACGTGGCCGGCGGAGGCCCAGGAGATCACGTTGCCCGCGGGGTCGGTGATCGAAACGATGGTGTTGTTGAACGTGCTCTTGATGTGCGCGTGGCCGTGAGCGACGTTCTTCTTTTCCTTGCGGCGGATCTTCTTCGCGCCGGCAGCCTGACGACCCTTGGGGGGCATAAGTCTGTTCTCCTACTGAGGTGGTCGGTCCGCTGACCCGCGGGCCGGAGGGATGTCCGGTTACGGGACGGACTACTTCTTGCCCGGCTTCTTCTTACCGGCGATCGCGCGACGCGGGCCCTTGCGGGTACGCGCGTTGGTGTGGGTGCGCTGGCCGCGGACCGGCAGGCCACGGCGGTGACGCAGACCCTCGTAGCAGCCGATCTCGACCTTGCGGCGGATGTCGGCGGCCACCTCGCGGCGGAGGTCACCCTCGACCGTGAAGTTGGCGTCGATGTACTGGCTCAGCTTGACCAGGTCGTCCTCGGTGATGTCGCGAACGCGGACATCCGGGTTGACGCCGGTCTCGGCGAGGGTCTGCTGGGCGCGGGTACGGCCGATGCCGTACACGTAGGTGAGGGCGATCTCGATCCGCTTCTCACGGGGGAGATCAACGCCGGCGAGGCGTGCCATTCAAGGCTCCTGTGGTTCTTCAGAGGTCTTGCGTGCTACCTACTCCGACACCTCACGGTGAGGGAGCCCCGGCCTCTGACCGGGGGCGGCAGTCCGCCTGTTCCAGGACGGATCGGGTAGCCCGCTTATGACGTTTTCGCGTCGCGCGAAGTACTACGAGAAATGCTGGGGAGAGATCAGCCCTGGCGCTGCTTGTGGCGCAGGTTGTCGCAGATCACCATGACCCGGCCGTGACGGCGGATCACCTTGCACTTGTCGCAGATCTTCTTGACGCTCGGCTTGACCTTCATGTTCAGGTTCTCCGGGTCTAGATCTGACGTTCTTACTTGTAGCGGTAGACGATCCGGCCGCGCGTGAGGTCGTAGGGGCTGAGCTCCACGACGACCCGGTCGTCCGGCAGGATGCGGATGTAGTGCATGCGCATCTTGCCACTGATGTGCGCGAGGACCTTGTGACCGTTCTGCAGCTCGACCTTGAACATCGCGTTCGGAAGAGACTCGATCACGGTGCCCTCGATCTCAATGGCGCCTTGCTTCTTAGCCATGAACTGCGAGATCCACCTTCCGGGACCGGCTACCGTATGCGGAACGCTCGTGCGAACCTGGGTTCACCCCAGCCCCGAGGGGAAGAGGGCGTGCTGAAGCACGCTACGAGTGAGCCGACGGTCCATCCTACGCCAGCGCGTGCGATGGGCCAAAACCGGGGCCCGGAAGGCGGTACACGTCACACCCGCGCCTCAGACCCCGGTGGAGACGGTCAGCGGCTCGACGTGGGCGGTGCAGGCCGAGCAGCGGCGGGCCGCCTCGGGGATCTCGGTCAGGCACTCGGGGCAGGGGCGCTTCGGGGTCTTCGGCTTCTTCGGCAGGTAGCGCGCGGTGGCCCTGGTGACCGGCAGCACCACGCAGAAGTACAGCACCGCGGCGGTCATGAAGAACGCGATCAGCACGTTCAGGAACTGGCCGTACGGGAAGATCACCCCGCCGATGTCGGCCTTGTACGAGCTGAAGTCGCCGGCCGCGCCGACCACCACACCGACCAGCGGGGTGAGGAAGGCCGACACGAAGCCGGTCACCACGGCGGTGAACGCGGCACCGATGACCACACCGACCGCCATGTCGACGACGTTGCCGCGCATCATGAAGTCGCGGAATCCCTTGAGCACGTGCTCTCTCCTGCATCGATCGAAGGCCAGTCAAGCCGCAGATTGCCACTGCCAGCCGTTAAAAATAGGACAAAAGCCCTGGAGGTCCAAACCTCCAGGGCTCTGATCCCTTGTCAGGAGCGGCGGTCGGGCGCCGCCGGGACTACGCCAGCGGGTCCGGCGCGGCCGTGATGCCCAGCTTGGCGAGTTCGGCCTTGCCGCCGTCGAAGGCGGTCAGCACCAGCGGGCCCTGCTCGGTGACGGCCACCGAGTGCTCCCAGTGCGAGGCCCAGGTGCCGTCGTTGGTGACGACCGTCCACTCGTCGTCCAGCACGGTGGTGTGCGGGGTGCCCAGCGAGACCATCGGCTCGATCGCCAGCACGGTGCCGGGGATCAGCTTCGGGCCCTTGCCGCGGCCGCGCTCGACGTAGTTCAGCACGTGCGGCTCCATGTGCATCGCGGTGCCGATGCCGTGGCCGCCGTAGCCCTCGGTGATGCCCCACTTGCCCTTGGGCGGCAGCGGCTGGCGGCGGATGTAGCCCTCGATCGCCTTGGAGACGTCGACCAGGCGGTTGTTCTTCTTCATCTGGGCGATTCCGGCCCACATCGAGCCCTCGGTCACCCGGCTCAGCATCTCGACCTCGGGGCGGACCTCGCCGACCGCGACGGTGATCGCCGAGTCGCCGTGCCAGCCGTCCAGGATGGCGCCGCAGTCGATCGAGATGATGTCGCCCTCCTGCAGCGCCCGCTCGCCCGGGATGCCGTGCACGACCTCGTTGTTCACCGAGGCGCAGATCACACCGGGGAACCACAGGCCGCCGTGGTGGGCGCGGAAGTTCGAGGTGGCGCCGTGGCCGGTGATGACCTTGTCCGCGATGTCGTTGAGTTCCTGGGTGGTCACCCCGGGAACGACCGCCTCGCGGCAGGCCTTGAGCGCCTCGGCGACGACCAGCCCGGCCGCTCGCATCTTCGCGATCTGCTCGGGGGTCTTGATCTCCACCATCAGGTCACGCCTTCCAAGTCCGGATTACCACTGCCTACCACCGTACGACGCCGAAACGGCCGGGCCGCCCGCTCCACGGGCGACCCGGCCGTACACGCGTACCTCGCTGAGGGAACTCAGCCGTTCTGCTTCAGCGCCTCGATCGCGCGCTGGGTGACCTCGTCCACCTTGCCGAGGGCCGGGATGGTCACCAGGAGACCCTGCTCCTTGTAGTAACCGATGATCGGCTCGGTCTTGGAGTGGTACTCCTCCAGCCGGACCCGCACGGCCTCCTCGGTGTCGTCCGAGCGCTGGTAGAGCTCGCCACCGCACTCGTCGCAGACGCCCTCGACCTTCGGCGGGTTGTAGGCGACGTGGAAGACGTGGGTGTCGTTCTTGCGGCACAGGCGACGGCCGGCGATCCGCTTGACAACCTCGTCCTCGGGGACCTCCAGGTCCAGCACACCGTCCAGCTTGATGCCCTGCGACTTGAGGAACTCGTCCAGCGCCTCGGCCTGGCCCAGGTTGCGCGGGAAGCCGTCCAGCAGGAAGCCGTTGACGGCGTCCTCCTGGAGCATCCGGTCCTCGGCCATCCCGATGGTCACCGAGTCCGGGACCAGACGGCCACCGTCGATGTACGACTTCGCCTCGAGCCCCAGCGGGGTGCCCTGGCTGATGTTCGTACGGAACAGGTTGCCGGTGGAGATGTGGGGGATGGACAGGGTCGCGGCGAGCAAGTGCGCCTGAGTACCCTTCCCGGCCCCGGGAGGACCAACGAGGACGATACGCATCAGCGGAGGAACCCTTCGTAATTGCGCTGCTGGAGCTGGCTCTCGATCTGCTTCACAGTTTCGAGTCCGACGCCGACGACGATGAGAACGCTGGTGCCGCCGAACGGGAAGTTGGTCTGCTGTCCGAAGGCGACCAGGGCGATCATCGGGATCAACGCGATCAGGCCCAGGTAGAGCGAACCCGGCCACGTGATTCGGGTCAGCACGTAGTTCAGGTACTCGGCCGTCGGCCGGCCGGCCCGGATACCCGGGATGAAGCCACCATACTTCTTCATATTGTCGGCAACTTCTTCGGGGTTGAAGGAGATCGCGACGTAGAAGAAGGCGAAGAAGACGATCAGCAGGAAGTAGGTGGCCATGTAGATCGGGTGGTCACCCTTGACGAAGTTCTGCTTGATCCACACCGCCCAGCCGGCCTGGCTGTTGGTCAGCTGAACCACCAGAGCCGGGATGTACAGCAGCGATGAGGCGAAGATGACCGGGATGACACCGGCCTGGTTCACCTTGAGCGGGATGTAGGTCGAGGTGCCACCGAACGCCCGGCGGCCGATCATCCGCTTCGCGTACTGGACCGGGATCCGGCGCTGGGCCTGCTCAACGAAGATGACCAGCATCACAACGATGACGCCGACCGCGATGACGGAGAGGAACTCGACCCAGCCGCCGCCGATGGTGCCGGACTGCTTGATCGCCCACATGTTGACCGGGAACTGCGCCGCGATCGAGGTGAAGATCAGCAGCGACATGCCGTTGCCGATGCCGCGGTCGGTGATCAGCTCGCCCAGCCACATGATGACCGTGGTGCCGGCCGTCATCGTGATGACCATGGTGGCGATCCGGAACACCGAGGTGTCCGGCACGATCTGGTTGGCCAGCGGGCAGCCCGAGAACAGCGCGCCGCTGGAGGCCGTCGCGACGATGCCGGTGCCCTGGAGCACGGCGAGCGCGATGGTCAGGTAGCGGGTGTACTGGGTGATCTTCGCCGTACCGGCCTGGCCCTCCTTCTTCAGCGCCTCCAGTCGCGGGATCACGACGGTGAGGAGCTGGAGGATGATGCTCGCCGTGATGTACGGCATGATGCCGAGGGCGAAGATCGTCAGCTGGAGGAGCGCGCCACCGCTGAACAGGTTGACGAGTCCGAAGAGGCCGTTGTTCTTGGTCTCCTTCACGCACTCGTTCACGGCCGTGAAGCTCACGCCCGGGATCGGAATGTGCGAGCCCAGCCGGAACAGCACCATGATGCCCAGCGTGAACAGCAGCTTCTTGCGCAGGTCGGGCGTCTGGAACGCCCGCGCGAACGCACTGAGCACGGTGCCTCCTGCGCCTCCCGCGCGTCGTCGGCGGGAGGGTCGGTCCTGAATGGGGAGTTTGCGGTTCGGGCTCCCGTACAGACGGCACAGGCGAGCCTACGCGCAGCCTACAAGGGAACTCCACGGACTCTAACAGTGCGCGGCCACTCGAAAGAAGCGCATACGGCCGCTCCCCCACTCACGGGGTACGGGATGCCCGGTTTTGCCACACAAAAGAACGAGGGCCTTACCGGGCCGAAGCGGCCAATACAGGAATGGCCCGAAAAAGCACGAGCCCCGCACTTCCCGGAGGAAGTGCGGGGCTCGAAGCCGGTGGTCAGCGGGCTCAGACGAGCTCGGTGACCGTACCGCCGGCGGCGGTGATCTTCTCGGCGGCCGAGCCGGAGACGGCGTCAACCGTCACCTGCAGGGCGACCGAGATCTCGCCGGTGCCGAGCACCTTGACGAGGGAGTTCTTGCGAACCGCGCCCTTCGCGACCAGGTCCTCGACCGTGACCTCGCCACCCTGCGGGTAGAGCTCGGCCAGCTTGTCGAGGTTGACGACCTGGAACGTGATCTTGAACGGGTTCTTGAAGCCCTTCAGCTTCGGCAGACGCATGTGGAGCGGCATCTGGCCACCCTCGAAGCGCTGCGGAACCTGGTAGCGGGCCTTGGTGCCCTTGGTACCACGACCGGCGGTCTTACCCTTGGAACCCTCACCACGACCCACGCGGATCTTGTCGGTCTTGGCACCCGGGGCGGGACGCAGGTTGTGGATCTTGATCGGGTTGTCGCCCATGATCAGTCCACCTCCTCAACCGTCACCAGGTGACGGACCGTGTGGGCCATCCCGCGGATCTCGGGACGGTCCTCCTTCACCACGACGTCGTGCATGCGCTTGAGGCCAAGCGAACGCAGGGTGTCACGGTGGTTCTGCTTGCTGCCGATGTACGACTTGGTCTGCGTGATCTTCAGGCGAGCCATCAGGCGCTCACCCCTGCAGCACGCGCCCGCAGCAGAGCGGCGGGAGCCACGTCCTCCAGCGGCAGGCCACGACGGGCGGCGATCTCCTCGGGGCGAACGAGGCCCTTCAGAGCAGCCACGGTGGCGTGCACGATGTTGATCGCGTTGTCCGAGCCGAGCGACTTCGACAGGATGTCGTGGATGCCGGCGCACTCCAGGACGGCGCGCACCGGACCACCGGCGATAACACCGGTACCGGGGGCGGCGGGCTTCAGCAGCACGACGCCGGCGGCCTTCTCACCCTGGATCGGGTGCGGGATGGTGCCCTGGATACGGGGGACCTTGAAGAAGTTCTTCTTGGCCTCCTCAACACCCTTGGCGATGGCGGCCGGAACCTCCTTCGCCTTCCCGTAACCGACACCCACGGTGCCGTCACCGTCGCCCACCACGACCAGCGCGGTGAAGCTGAAACGACGACCACCCTTGACAACCTTGGCGACACGGTTGATCGCGACGACGCGCTCGACGTAAGCGGTCTTCTCGACGGCGGGGGCGTTGCCCCGGTCGTCACGCTTACGGTCGCGCCGCTCGCCACCGCCGGTGCCACCGCCGGCGCCGCTACCGCGGCGCTGGGGTCCAGCCATTGGAATTACCTCTCTCGTTTACGTCCGCCGACAGAGTCGACGAGCGGCTTAGAAGTCGAGCCCGGCCTCGCGAGCCGCGTCCGCCAGGGCGGCGATGCGGCCGGCGTACCGGTTGCCCGCGCGGTCGAAGACGACCGACTCGATGCCGGCGGCCTTGGCGCGCTCGGCGACCAGGCTCCCGACCTTCTTGGCCAGCTCGGTCTTGTCGCCCTCGGCGCCCTTGATGGACACGTCGAGGGTGGACGCCGACGCCAGGGTGTGACCCTTGGCGTCGTCGATGACCTGGGCGACCATGTGACGGTTCGAGCGCGTCACAACGAGGCGCGGACGCACCTCGGTGCCGACGACGCGCTTGCGAACGCGGATCGCGCGGCGCTTGCGAGCGGCGCTCTTGTAGGCGTTGCCCTTGCCGATCTTGACAGAGACGCTCATCGCTTACTTACCACTCTTTCCGACCTTGCGGCGGATGACCTCGCCCGCGTACTTGACGCCCTTGGCCTTGTACGGGTCGGGCTTGCGCAGCTTGCGGATCTTCGCGGCGACCTCGCCGACCTTCTGCTTGTCGATGCCGTCCACGTGGAACTTGGTGGCCGACTCGACGACGAAGGAGATGCCCTCGGGGGCCTCGACCAGGATCGGGTGGCTGTAGCCCAGCTGGAACTCCATGTCGGAGCCCTTCGCCAGAACTCGGTAGCCGACACCGCTGATCTCCAGCGACTTGCGGTAGCCCGCGGTCACGCCGGTGATCATGTTCGCCACCAGCGTGCGGGAAAGGCCGTGCAGGGCCTTCGACAGACGCTCGTCGTTGGGGCGGGTGACGAGCAGCGTGCCGTCCTCGCCCTTACCGATCCCGATCGGCGCGGCGACGACGTGGGTGAGGGTGCCCTTCGGGCCCTTCACCGAGACCGCCTGGCCATCGATGGTGACGTCCACGCCGGCGGGAACCGGGATGGGCAGCCGTCCAATGCGCGACATTGCTGTACCTCCGTTTCCCGAATTACCAGACGTAGGCGAGAACTTCTCCGCCTACGCCCTTCTTGGCAGCCTGCTTGTCGGTGAGGAGACCGGAGGACGTGGAGATGATCGCCACGCCCAGGCCGCCGAGCACCTTCGGCAGGTTGGTGGACTTTGCGTAAACGCGCAGACCCGGCTTGCTGATGCGCTTGATGCCGGCGATGGAGCGCTCACGGTTGGGGCCGAACTTGAGCTCGATGGTCAGCTTCTTGCCGACCTCGCCCTCAGCGGGCTCCTCAACCTTGTAGGAGGAGATGTACCCCTCCTGCTGCAGGATCTGGGCGACGTGCGCCTTGATCTTGCTGGCCGGCATCGCCACGGAGTCGTGGTACGCCGAGTTCGCGTTACGCAGACGCGTGAGCATGTCTGCGATGGGGTCGGTCATGGTCATGATGGCCTCAGGCCTCTCTCGCCGCGGTTTCTCCGCACCAGGTCCCCCCACCGCACTCGGAACGAGTGCGTCGGGGGCACAAGCGCAGGGGACCTACGTCGTAGTAAGACTGGGTGCGAGCCCTCCCAGAAGAGGACCACGGGCATCCATGGGGAAGCCGTGGCAGGGGGCCCGACCCCACTACCTTACGGGAATCCGTACGGCAGCCCAAAAATGGGCGGTGTGGGATCGGGCACCTCTACTTCGCTAGCGGTGCCTAAAGCTCTGGATTACCAGGAGCTCTTGGTCACGCCCGGCAGCTCGCCGCGGTGCGCCATCTCACGGAGGCAGACACGGCAGAGGCCGAACTTGCGGTACACCGAGTGCGGACGGCCGCAGCGCTGGCACCGGGTGTAGGCCCGGACGCCGAACTTCGGCTTGCGCTCGGACTTCGCGATGAGGGACTTCTTCGCCATTGGCTCACGCCTCCTTGAACGGGAAGCCCAGAGCGCGCAGGAGCGCCCGGCCCTCGTCGTCGGTCTGAGCGGTGGTCACGACGGTGATGTCCATACCGCGCTGACGGTCGACCTTGTCCTGGTCGATCTCGTGGAACATAACCTGCTCGGTCAGACCGAAGGTGTAGTTGCCACGGCCGTCGAACTGCTTCGGGGAGAGACCACGGAAGTCACGGATTCGCGGCAGGGCCAGCGAGACCAGACGGTCCAGGAACTCCCACATGCGGTCACCGCGGAGGGTGACGTGGGTGCCGATCGGCTGGCCCTCGCGCAGCTTGAACTGCGCGATGGACTTGCGGGCCTTGGTCACGGCCGGCTTCTGACCGGTGATCGCGGTCAGGTCGCGGATCGCGCCCTCGATCAGCTTGCTGTCACGGGCGGCCTCGCCGACACCCATGTTGACGACGACCTTGACCAGGCCGGGCGTCAGCATGACGTTCTCGTACGAGAACTGCTCCTGCAGCTGCCCCTTGATCTCGGAGTTGTAACGCTCCTTGAGGCGGGGGGTCACCTTCTCAACAGACGTCTCAGACATCAGATGTCCTCACCGGTTCGCTTGGCAACGCGGATCTTGTTGCCCTCGTCGTCGAAGCGGTAGCCAACGCGGGTGACGACCTTCTTGCCGTCCTTCTCCACGACCAGCTGGACGTTGGAGACGTGCACCGGGGCCTCGACGGTGACAATGCCACCCTGAGTGCCCGGGCCCGGCTTGGTGTGCTTCTTGACCCGGTTCACACCCTCGACCAGGACCTTGTTCTCAGCCGGCATGGCCTGGATGACCTTGCCCTGCTTGCCCTTGTCCTTGCCGGTGATGACCTGAACCAGGTCACCCTTCTTGATCTTCATGCTGTTCGCCATGAGTTAGAGCACCTCCGGCGCAAGCGAGATGATCTTCATGAACTTCTTGTCACGCAGCTCGCGGCCCACCGGGCCGAAGATGCGGGTGCCACGGGGGTCACCCTCGGTGTTCTTCAGAACAACCGCGGCGTTCTCGTCGAAGCGGATGTACGAGCCATCCGGACGACGACGCGACTTCACGGTACGGACGACGACGCACTTGACGACGTCACCCTTCTTCACCGAACCGCCGGGGATCGCGTCCTTGACGGTCGCGACGATGACGTCCCCGATACCGGCGTAGCGGCGACCGGAGCCACCGAGAACGCGGATGCAAAGGATTTCCTTCGCGCCCGTGTTGTCGGCGACACGCAGTCGCGACTCCTGCTGGATCACAGCTTTCTCCTGATCGTCAACGAGAGCTGACGGGCCGGCCGCTGCTCACACCAGCGCCCGCAAGGGGCCCGGTGCACATACGGCCGTACCGCATCAACTTCGTTACTTGGCCTTCTCGAGGATCTCGACGACGCGCCAGCGCTTCGTCGCGGACAGCGGACGGGTCTCCGCGAGGAGCACCCGGTCGCCGATGCCGCAGGCGTTCGCCTCGTCGTGCGCCTTCAGCTTGTTCGTACGGCGGATGACCTTGCCGTACAGAGCGTGCTTGACGCGGTCCTCGACGGCGACGACGACGGTCTTGTCCATCTTGTCGCTGACGACGAGACCCTCACGGGTCTTGCGGAAGCCGCGCGTCTCGTTGGTGTTCTCAGTCATCAGGCGCTCTCCACCGTCTCGATGCCCAGCTCGCGCTCGCGCATCAGGGTGTAGATCCGCGCGATGTCCTTGCGGACGAGCTTGAGCCGTCCGTGGTTGTCGAGCTGCCCGGTCGCCGCCTGGAAGCGGAGGTTGAACAGCTCCTCCTTGGCCTCACGGAGCTTGGCAACGAGACCCTCGTTGTCCAGCTCGCGGAGGTCAGCAGCCTTGGTGCCGGCCGACATCAGCTCTCACCTGCCTCGCGCCGGATGATCCGGCACTTCATCGGGAGCTTGTGAGCTGCGCGGGTCAGCGCCTCACGAGCCACCTTCTCGTTGGGGTACGACAGCTCGAACATGACCCGACCCGGGTGCACGTTCGCGATCCACCACTCGGGCGAACCCTTACCGGAACCCATGCGGGTCTCGGCCGGCTTCTTGGTGAGCGGACGGTCCGGGTAGATGTTGATCCAGACCTTGCCGCCACGCTTGATGTGACGGGTGACGGCGATACGAGCGGACTCGATCTGCCGGTTCGTCACGTAGGCCGGGGTGACGGCCTGGATGCCGTACTCGCCGAACGCGAGCTCGGTGCCACCCTTGGCAGCGCCACGGCGCTTCGGGTGGTGCTGCTTGCGGTGCTTGACCCTACGGGGGATCAGCATTGGGGTCAGGCCTCCGTTCCGGTGTTCTCGGCAGCCGGAGCCTCGGCGACCGGGGCCGCGGGGGCCTCGGCAGCGGCGGGGCGACGGCCGCGGCCACCGCGCTCGCCACCACGGCGCTCGCCACCGCGGGCGGGACGACCAGCCTCGGGACGGGCCGGGCGGTTGCCCGAGCGGGCAGCGGCGTTCTCAGCGCGGACCTCGGCGATGTTCTTGACGTCGCCCTTGTAGATCCAGACCTTCACGCCGATACGGCCGAAGGTGGTCTTGGCCTCGAAGAAGCCGTAGTCGACGTTCGCGCGCAGGGTGTGCAGCGGCACACGGCCCTCGCGGTAGAACTCCGAACGGCTCATCTCGGCGCCGCCGAGACGACCGGAGCACTGGACCTTGATGCCCTTGGCGCCGGACTTCATGGTGCCCTGCATCGACTTGCGCATGGCACGACGGAAGGAGACGCGCGAGGACAGCTGCTCCGCGACGCCCTGAGCCACGAGCTGGGCGTCCAGCTCGGGGTTCTTGACCTCGAGGATGTTCAGCTGGACCTGCTTGCCGGTCAGCTTCTCGAGGTCGCCGCGGATACGGTCGGCCTCGGTGCCGCGACGCCCGATGACGATGCCGGGACGGGCGGTGTGGATGTCGACGCGGACGCGGTCGCGGGTGCGCTCGATCTCGACCTTGGAGATACCGGCGCGCTCCATGCCCTTCGTCATCATGCGACGAATGGCAACGTCTTCCTTGACGTAGTCCTTGTACAGCTTGTCGGCGTACCAGCGGGACTTGAAGTCCGTGCTGATGCCGAGGCGGAACCCGTGCGGGTTAACCTTCTGGCCCATTACCGGGTCCCTTCCTTGCTGCTGACGACCACGGTGATGTGGCTGGTCCGCTTGCGGATCCGGTAGGCACGACCCTGCGCACGCGGACGGAACCGCTTCAGGGTCGGACCCTCGTCAACGTACGCCTCGCTGATGACGAGGTCGTCCACGTTGGAGTGGTTGTAGTTGTGCGCGGCGTTGGCAATAGCGCTGTCGAGCACCTTGCCGACGGGCACGGTGGCGGCCTGCGGAGCGAAACGCAGGACGGCCTGGGCCTCCGTGGCCGGCAGGCCACGGATGAGGTCCACCACGCGGCGGGCCTTCATGGGCGTGACGCGGATGTACCGCGCCTGGGCCCTGGCTTCCATGGTTGTCCCCTTGCTGGTGTAAGTCATTGAGTCGGTAATCTCGCTGGCGACTAGCGACGCTTCGACTTGCGGTCGTCCTTGACGTGACCGCGGAAGGTACGCGTCGGCGCGAACTCGCCGAGCTTGTGGCCGACCATCGACTCGGTGACGAACACCGGGACGTGCTTACGGCCATCGTGCACCGCGATCGTGTGGCCGAGCATGGCCGGGAAGATCACGGAGCGACGGGACCAGGTCTTGATGACGTTCTGGGTACCCGCCTCGTTCTGCGCGTCCACCTTCTTGAGAAGGTGGCCGTCAATGAAGGGGCCCTTCTTGAGACTGCGCGGCATCTGACCTGCTCCTAGCGCTTCTTGTTGGTCTTGCGGCGGCGCACGATGAGAGCGTCCGACGCCTTCTTCGGGCGACGGGTGCGACCCTCCTTCTGGCCCCACGGCGAGACCGGGTGGCGGCCACCAGAGGTCTTACCCTCACCACCACCGTGCGGGTGGTCGATCGGGTTCATGGCGACACCACGCACGGTCGGGCGGACGCCCTTCCAGCGCATACGGCCGGCCTTGCCCCAGTTGATGTTCGACTGCTCGGCGTTGCCGACCTCGCCGACGGTGGCGCGGCAACGCGCGTCCACCAGGCGGACCTCGCCGGAGGGCATGCGCAGGTGCGCCATCTTGCCCTCACGCGCCAGCAGCTGGATGCCGGAACCCGCGGAGCGGGCCATCTTGGCACCGCCACCGGGACGCAGCTCCACCGCGTGGATGGTGGTACCGACCGGGATGTTGCGGAGCGGCAGGTTGTTGCCCGGCTTGATGTCGGCGCCAGCGCCGTTCTCAATCCGGTCACCCTGCGCGATGCCACGCGGCGCGATGATGTAGCGCTTCTCGCCGTCCGCGTAGTGCAGGAGCGCGATGCGCGCGGTGCGGTTCGGGTCGTACTCGATGTGCGCGACCTTGGCCGGCACGCCGTCCTTGTCGTGACGACGGAAGTCGATCACGCGGTAGGCGCGCTTGTGACCGCCACCCTGGTGGCGAACGGTGATCCGACCGGCGTTGTTACGGCCGCCCTTGCTGTGCAGGGGGCGAACCAGCGACTTCTCCGGCGTGGACCGCGTGATCTCTACGAAGTCGGCCACGCTGGAGCCACGACGGCCCGGCGTAGTCGGCTTGTACTTGCGGATGCCCATTTGGCTCTCTCGTCCTCGTCCTTATCGACGATCACGATCTCCGTTAGGAGACCGGACCACCGAAGATGTCGATGCGGTTGCCCTCGGCCAGCGTCACGATGGCGCGCTTGGTGTCCTTGCGCTTGCCAAAGCCCGTCTTGGAACGCTTGCGCTTGCCCTGACGGTTGATCGTGTTGACAGCCTCGACCTTGACCGAGAAGACCGCCTCGACGGCCTGCTTGATCTGGGTCTTGTTGGCGCCCGGCGACACGATGAACGTGTACTTGTTCTCGTCGAGAAGGCTGTAGCTCTTCTCGGAGATGACCGGCTTCACCAGGACGTCACGGGGGTCCGTGAACGTCTTGCTCGTAACGTCGCTCATCAGGCGGCGCTCCCTTCGAGCTCGCCCTCAGCGGCAACGGCCTTGGCGGACGCGGCCGGACCGGCCACGAAACGCTCGAAGGCGGCCTGGGTGAAGACCACATCGTCGGAGACGAGCACGTCGTAGGTGTTCAGCTGACCGGCGTCCAGGATGTGCACGTGCGGCAGGTTGCGGGCGCTCTTCAGACCCAGCTCGTCGGCACGCTCGACGACGAGGAGGATGTTCTTGCGCTCGGTGATCTTGCCGAACAGGCCCTTGGCGGCCTTGGTCGACGGCGCCTCGGTCGCGGTCACGCCGGTGACGACGTGAATGCGGTTGTGGCGGGCCCGGTCGGTGAGCGCACCGCGCAGGGCGGCGGCGATCATCTTCTTCGGGGTCCGCTGCGAGTAGTCACGCGGCACGGGACCGTGCACGACGCCACCGCCGGCGAACTGCGGCGCACGGGTCGAGCCCTGACGGGCGCGGCCGGTGCCCTTCTGGCGGTACGGCTTCTTGCCGCCACCGCGGACCTCGGCACGAGTCTTGGTCTTGTGGGTGCCCTGACGGGCCGCAGCGAGCTGCGCCACGACGACCTGGTGCATCAGCGGAACGCTGACCTTCGCGTCGAAGATCTCGGCCGGCAGCTCAAGGCTGCCGGTCTTGTCGCCCGCGGGCGACAGGATGTCAATGGTGCTCATATCCTCACAGCCCCTTCGCCGCGGTGCGGACGAGGACGAGGCCGCCGTTCGGGCCCGGGATTGCGCCCTTGATCAGGAGCAGCCCCTTCTCCGCGTCAACGGCATGGACGGTCAGGTTCTGGGTGGTCACACGCTCGTGGCCCATCCGGCCGGCCATCCTCACGCCCTTGAACACGCGACCCGGGGTGGCGCAGCCACCGATCGAGCCGGGCGAGCGGTGCTTGCGCTGCACACCGTGACCGGCGCCGAGGCCCCGGAAGTTGTGGCGCTTCATGACACCGGCGAAGCCCTTGCCCTTGGAGGTGCCGGTCACGTCGACCTTGACACCCGCCTCGAACAGCTCGGCGGTGATCTCCTGGCCCAGGGTGTACTCGGAAGCGTCCGAGGTACGGAGCTCGACCAGGTGGCGACGGGGGGTGACACCGGCCTTGGCGAAGTGGCCCGCGAGGGGCTTGTTCACCTTGCGGGGGTCGATCTCGCCGAAGCCGATCTGGACGGCGTCGTAGCCGGCCGGGCTGTCGGCGGTGTGGACCTGGGTCACGACATTGGGCCCAGCCTTGACGACGGTCACCGGAACGATCCGGTTGTTCTCGTCCCAGACCTGGGTCATGCCGAGCTTCTCGCCCAGGATGCCCTTAATCTGCTTAGCCATCTTCGGTGCGCCTCTCAGAGCTTGATCTCGATGTCGACGCCCGCCGGCAGGTCGAGACGCATCAGCGAGTCAACCGTCTTCGGCGTGGGGTCGAGGATGTCGATCAGACGCTTGTGAGTACGCATCTCGAAGTGCTCGCGCGAGTCCTTGTACTTGTGCGGCGAGCGGATGACGCAGTACACGTTCTTCTCAGTGGGCAGCGGCACCGGGCCCGCGACCTGCGCACCAGTACGGATCACCGTCTCGACGATCTTCTTCGCCGAGGAGTCGATGACCTCGTGGTCGTAGGCCTTGAGCCGGATGCGGATCTTCTGTCCCGCCATGGCTACTCAGTAGTCCTTCTGTCTTAGTCGCCGCACGACTCCCCCTCCGACCCCCGCGCTCGGGCGTGTCGCACTCGCGCTTGCAAAAAACCGGCGAAGAACTCGTCGGTTTCAAAATTTCGGGGTGGGGGAGCCGGGCCGAGGCCCCGCCCACGCTTCCCGGAAGATTCCCGTACGTCCGCCCCGCAGCTGCCGTGGCGTAGAACTCACGCTTGACGGCCATCACGGGAACGACGAGTACATGGGACTCGCTTCCGGTCCTCCCGGCGGGAGGCGCGCAGCATCGGCACTCAACCGAGCAACTTGGACATACTGCCACATGGAGCAGCCCGGATGCCAATCGGGGCCGGTGAGGTGTTCCTCACCGGCCCCGATCGGATGGTCCCGCCGGTCAGCCCTTGCGCCAGAGCACCCAGCCGTGGTCCTTGCTGTACTTCGCGACGTGCCAGCCCGGCAGCGGCTTCGCCCAGCTGCTCTCCGGCGTGGCGTCCTTGCCGAGGGTGAGCAGCATCGCGGTGGCCGTCGCCGGCGGAGTGTTGCCGTTCTTCACGTTGTCGGTCCAGACCCGGCCCCAGTAGACCTCGTAGGTCAGCACCATCCGGGTGCCCCAGTCGAGGTCCCAGTCCATGATCAGGTTGTCGCCCTTGCGCAGGCCGGCTTCCTTCTCGAGGTTGACCGCCTCGTACTTGCGGTACTGGGAGTGCGGCTCGGCGACGTTATTGGTGATCGTGACCGTCGCGTAGGCAGCGAAGATCGTCACGCAGCCCACCACGGCCGCGACGATCCGGCGGCCGCCCGCGACCCGCAGCAGTAGGCAGGCGGCGAGCACCGCCAGTGCCCCGGCGGCCGTCCGGGCCATGTGCAGACCGTCCCAGGTCGAGGCGAGGAACTGCGCGTCCGGCACCGTCCACGGTATGGCCCAGCCCTTGAGCTCACGGCCCGCGTACGCCGAGACCGAGACCTGGATGACCCCGATCAGCACCGCGCCGACCAGCGCGAGCTTCAGCAACGGGCGCAGGCCCGCCCGGAACAGGGCGGCCAGGCCGACCACCATGAACAGCGGCACCAGCACCGCGCAGTACCGGGCGTACACCCAGTTGTCCAGCCGGTCGGTGTCCGCCAGGCCGGCAGCGGAGGCCAGCGCGGTGCCGAACACCATGGCGGTCATGCAGAAGGCCACCACCCGGTCCGCCACCGAGAACCGGGCGCGGAAGAGGACCACCAGGCACAGCACGAAGGCGATCGCGCCGAAGCCGAACGTGGAGGTCATGAAGTACCAGAGCTGGCCGAAGGTGCGACCGATGATGGTCCCGATGTACCGGCTGTTCTCCAGGTTCTCGAAGACCTTGTTGCCGACCGTGCTCGGCGGCACGTCCTTGAACTGGTTCTCGACGAAGCCTGCCAGCAGCTTGACGCCCACCAGCGACACGGCGAGCACGCCGAGGCCGGCCAGCGAGGAGAGCCGCGGCGCCCAGCCGAAGGCCAGTACCACGACCAGGACCAGCGCGGTCAGCGCCACGACCACGCCACCGCGGTCGTGGGTGGCCATCGAGTACCCGGCCGCCAGGCTCATCCCGGCCGCGTAGAGCGCGCGACGGCGCGGCGAGCCGGGCGAGAGCCAGCCGTGCATCGCGATCAGCCAGGCCAGCAGGAGCACCGGGAGGACGGTGTCCGACATGACGAACTGGGAGTAGAAGATCACCGGCGGCATCAGGGCCACGGCGGCCGCCGTCAGGTAGGCGTGCGGCCGGGACAGGGCCAGGCGCCGTGCGGCCACGAAGACCAGCGGGAAGACCAGCGCGTTGAGCACCGCGTTGATGCCCATGATCAAGTGGTACGCGGTGTTGGGGTTGTCGGCGATCCGCAGCGCCGGCGCCAGCAGCAGCGGGTACCCGCCCGGGATGACGACGCCAACGGGCATCTCGGTGGTCGGCCGGCCTGCCAGCACCCGGGCGATCACGAGGTACGAGTCCTCGTCCGCGTGCACCGACGGGTAGTAGTTGTGCATCGACAGCACGAGCCGGAACAGCGTCTGCGCGAGGTAGCCGACCAGCAGCGCCGCCGGCCAGAACCACCGGTGCGCAGCGAGGGCCCTCAGTCGGATCCGAGCGGCCGAGGGCGGCGTCGTGGCGGCGGACCCGGCCACGCTCTCGCCGTCGCCCTCCCCCCGTCTCTGCCCGTCGGACACATGGGCAGAGTCGATCAGCGGCTGCACCGAGACACTTC
The DNA here is from genome assembly GCF_043201815.1 of Kitasatospora sp. NPDC048296. NCBI lineage: Bacteria > Bacillati > Actinomycetota > Actinomycetes > Kitasatosporales > Streptomycetaceae > Kitasatospora > Kitasatospora sp. NPDC048296. Next base: position 68,994 of record NZ_JBICZB010000004.1, on the reverse strand, counting down.
CCTACTTGTCGAACCAGTACTCGTCATGTCCGACTCAAAGGTGCGCCGGGCGCTCCCGGCGCGCTCCCCCACTCGTCGGATCGCACCGGAAGTCTGCCATGCGGCCCGATGTGGGGCCAGCGCGATCATTCAACGAATCGCATGCATACGAATTAGGAATGGCTTTTGGGACGCCATATCAACCTTCTTGTCGCATTTCGACGTTCCGCCCTTTACCCGCCGTTTCGAAAACGCCTACCGCCCGGGGAGGCCGCCCACGGCCCTGGCAGAATCGCACGGGGCACCTGTGACGACCGGGTGCCCGGGAGCGCACACTGCCCGCGCATCATTCCGCTTGCAACAGCTCAACGAGGATCAAACAGTGACGAACCTGTACCCCGCATCGGTCGCGGGCGAGACCCAGCGCGCCCGGTCCACTCGGGGCAGACCAGCCACCGCTGGTCGGGTCCCCGTCGCCCTGTGGACCGCCTAGATCCTGACCGCGCTCGTGGCCGCACTTCTGATGGCCTGGCTGGCCCGGTTCGTCATTCTGAACCCGATATCGCGAACAGGCCAGGTCAGCGGCCTCGCCGCGATCCAGCTGCAACTCCTCCTCCGGCTCGGCGGCATCGTCATGGTCTGCTGGCCGGCGATGCGCCGCTGGTCGGACACCCCGGTGCGGTTCGCCGCCGCGGCGGTCGCGGGCCTGTCCTCGGGCATCCTGGCCTCCGGCATCTCGCTGGCGCTGCGCGACACCAACTGGCCGCTGTTCGCCCAGGGCGGCGACTCCGGCAGCCTCCAGGCGTGGGTCGGCGCCCTGCTGGACGGCAAGCCGCTCGACGGCGCCTACCCGCCGATGTTCCCCCACATCGTCGCCTTCGTCGCCGAACACTTCACCCACGGACAGGTCGGTTACGCACTCAAGCTCGTCGACCTGCTGTTCGTCGCGCTGCTGGGACCGCTCGCCTACCTCTCCTGGCGGCTGCTGCTGCCCCCGCTCTGGGCGCTCGGGATCGGCGTCACGGCCGCGCTGCCGATGGCCCAGCCCTACAAGCCCTACACCAACTTCGTGCTGGTCGCCTTCATCCCCGTCCTGGCGAAGCTGATGCAGGTGATCCAGCAGGCGCCGCGGATCTCGCGCAAGACCGCCGCCGTCCGCGGCGCCGTCCTCGGCCTCGCGCTCGCCCTGCTGTTCCTGCTCTACTCCGGCTGGTTCGTCTGGTCCGCCGTCGGAGCGGTCGTCCTCGCGGTGGTCCTGCTGCTGCGCACCCGCCGCAGCGCCGGCACGCCGGCACTGCTCACCGTCCTGTGCACGGTGGGCGCCGCGGGTGGGGTCCTCCTCGCCGTGGCCGGCACGTATCTGACCCGCCTGCTCGGATCGGCCGGCAGCACCGTCGACGGCTACTGCTACTTCGACACCTACGTCGAGCCGACGTACTTCGCCATGTGGCGCGACGACCTGCCCGGCACCGACGCACAAAGCACCTGGCCGATCCCCGGCGAACTCGGCGGAGTCGGCCTCTTCTCGATCCTCCTGCTGGTCGGACTCGGGATCGCGCTGGCCATCGGGATCAACCGGGCCGTCGTCCTGACCGCCGCCGCCTGCTCCGCGAGTGCCCTGCTGATGCGCTACTGGTACGCCTCCCACATGGAGCAGGACCAGGCCGTCTGGCCGGCGGGCGCCGTGGACCACCGGCTGGCGGCTCCCGTCCCGGTTCAACCCGCGTGCCGTGGCCGTCGGCACCATCTGCGCGCTGGGCCTGCTGTTCGGCATGGCCGGCTCCGCCACCGCCAGCAAGTACATGCCCGACCCGCGCTGGGGCACCGGCGCGCTGGCCTGGACCGCGCAGGGCACCGCGGACTTCGACGGCCACTGCTCCCGCTACGCGCCCGGGGGCAAGTGCGGCAAGCCGAAGGACCTCAAGCCGCTGCTCACGCCATCGGTGGACCCGGGCAAGCTCGGCTGCCCGACGGTCACCCCGTACCCGGCGCAAGGTGCCGGAGCGTTCGGCCGACTGGCCGCGATCCTGGGCTGACGGTCACGCCGGAAGCCCTCCGCACACGGCAGTGGGCCGGTAGTCCGACTCGGACTACCGACCCACTGCCGTGCTGCGACCGATCGAGGCGGTCAGTGCTTCTGGCCCGCCGTCAGCGCGTGCCGGAGCAGCACCTTGGCACCGTCCGACTGGCCGCGGCGCAGGGCGCCGGGGAGCATCGTGAGCGCGTGGAAGCGGGAGGCGCTGCGGACCCGGGCCGCGCGGGCGGCCTTGGGCCAGCCGCGGGCGTCCATCCGCTCGGCCACCGCGTTGAAGTAGCGCTCCGCCTCGGTGAAGCGGGTGCCGGAGAAGGCCTGCACCGATGACTCACTGACCGCGTGGCGGCGGTACTGGAAGACCACCGTGGTGTTGTCGATCATCATCGACTCACCCCGCTCCAGCAGGTCGACCACCAGTGCCAGGTCCTGGATCACCGAGTACTCGTCGCGGAAGTTGACCTGGCGCAGGGCCTCGCCCCGCCAGCAGATCGACGGGAAGTACAGCCAGTTGCCGCGCAGCACGCTGGCCGCGAGCTCCTCGCCGCCCATCAGGCGCCGGCCCTTGACGTTCGGGGCGTACAGCTTGCCCTTCACGTTGTCGGCCAGGCCGTGGCTGACCACGCCGTCACCGTCGATCACCTCGACGCCCGGCTGCACCATGCCCAGGTCCGGGTTGGCGTTGAGGATCGCCCGGACGGTCTCCAGGTAGTGCGGGTGCAGGAGGTCGTCGCAACCCATGATCACCACGTGGTCCGCGGTGGACAGCTCCACGCACTTCTGGAAGTTCTTGGTGATCCCCAGGTTCTGCTCGTTGCGCAGGTAGCGGACCCGCTCGTCGCCGAGCTCGGCGAACCAGCCCGGGACGTCCGGCTCCTTGCCGTCGTCGATGACGGTCAGCCGGAAGTCCGGGTCGGTCTGCCCCAGGATGCTGTGCACGGCGGCCTGCATCAACGCCACGTCGCCGTAGTACGGCAGCATGAACTCGAAGGTCGCCATGGGACTCAGGCTCCGTTGCTCTTCACCGGGGCCGAGATCGGCAGGTCGAGGTCGAAGCGCTCCCCGTTCAGCCGGGAGCCTTCGTTGATCGCGACGGTGCGGGCCAGGTCCGTGAGCTTCTTCTCCAGCGAGCGGAAGCGCAGGAAGGTGTTCAGGGTCAGGAAGCCCATGGCCAGGACCATGACGTACAGCACCAGGTCGGTGCCGCGGCCGACGCCGAGCTTGTGGGCCACCCAGGTGACGTCACTCGGACGCAGGATCGCGTAGATGTTCGCGATCACGAAGACGGAGAACGCGATGCGCTTCCAGGCGCGGGTGTTCGCGGCGTCCCAACGCCGGATGAACATGAACGCGAGGGTGACCGCGCCCACGATCAGCACCAGCTGGATCCAGAAGTAGTTCATCGGCGGCCACGCTCCCGAAGCGAAATGTCGAAGATGATGTTCACGCCGTTGATCAGGGACTGACCCTTGGCGCGTGAGTAGTCGGTGTAGAGGATGTCCACCGGGAGTTCGGCCACCCGAAGGTCGGCGCCGGCCAGGAAGCTGACGATCTCCGAGGCGTGGGCCATGCCGTTCATGGTGATCCGGATCCGGCTCGCGGCCTCACGGTTGAGCACGCGCAGGCCGTTGTGCGAGTCGGTGAGCTTGAGCTTGCGCGCGGTCGGGCTGACCGTTGCGGCGGTCCGCAGCACGACGCGCTTGATCCACGGCACCTGGCCGTTCTGCTCGATGAAGCGCGAGCCGAGGACCACGTCGGCCTCGCCCGTGCGGAGCAGGGCGACCATCTTCTCGACGTCGGCGGTCTGGTGCTGGCCGTCCGCGTCGAAGGTGGCGAAGTACTTGGCGTCGGGCTGGTCGAGCGCGTAGGCGAGGCCGGTCTGCAGCGCGGCGCCCTGACCGAGGTTCACCGGGTGCCGCACCAGGTGGGCACCCGTCGTCATGATGTGCTTGGCCGAGTCGTCCGCACTGCCGTCATCGACCACAACGATGTTCGGGAACGTCTTGCGCGCTTCCTCCACAACGTCAGCGATCACCTGGCCTTCGTTGTAGGCCGGGATCACCAGCCAGACATCGTCGTACTGGGACACGGGGGCTCCATGTTCGGGGTGTCTCCCGCGCTCGTGCGCGGCAATCTGTATGGCGTGGGGCGGTGCGGTCATTCGCCGACCACCCCGGCAGTCATGGTGGGCGCGGCCTGCTCCGACGTGCTCAGCGCGGTACCGGCCCGGTTCCCGGTCGAACCGGGGAAGCTGCGCCTGAGAGCGGCCAGCATACCCAGCACGGCGACCACCGATCCGGCCGTGTAGGCCACGACCACACGGGTGGACACGTCGCCCGGCAGGAAGGTGACCCCGGCGAGGACCGCAGTCCCGACCGCCCAGCAGAGCAGCTGCAGGTTGTGCCGCTTGAATACCATCAGCGCCTGACCGAGCACCATCGCGAACATGTACGCCACGGTGCCGGCGGACATCCAGAAGAAGTCGAGGCAGCCGAGCACCGGCTTGGCGCCGAAGAGCACCTGGATCAGCCAGGGGCCGAGGGCCACCGCCGGGATCCCGCCGACCACGCCGAGTCCGCCGACCACGACGCCGATCCGCCGGAGCATACCGGTGAAGGCCGCACGGTCGCCGACCGCGATCGCCGAGGACAGCCCGCTGAGCAGCGAGGCCTGGAGCGAGCCGAACACGAAGAGCGGGACCCGGGCCAGCACCAGCGCGTTGAGCAGCGCGGCGATCAGGGCGGAGTCCGAGGGGGCGAGCAGCTTGGTGCTCACCACGGCGGCGTTCACCACGACCTGGGACAGCAGGGTCGAGCAGATCAGCAGGCCCAGCCCGGAGCAGAGCTCCGACCAGGGCACCCGCGGGCCGGGCCGGACGGCCCGGAACAGCGGCGGCAGGGTCAGCAGGGTGGCCGCGACCGGCGCGACGGCCAGGATCAGGCTGAACGCCAGCGCCGAGTGCACCCCGCCGACCGCGGCGCCGAAGGCGAGCCCGATCCGCAGGCCGCCGTCGAGGCCGAGCTGAGTGCCGTACGCGCCGAACCGGCCGAGGCCGGCCAGCACGCCGCGGGTGAGGTAGCAGACCGCCATGCCGAGGAACGCGCCGCCCAGTGCCAGCACCAGCGAGCGGTCGCCGTGGAACATGGCGTCGGCGATCTGGCGCGAGCCGACCCCGAGCACCAGCAGCACGGTGGCGAGGATCCCGCCGGTCAGCAGGGTCGCGCGGCGCAGCACCGGGGCGGCGCCGTGCCCGAGCGCGGCGCGGGCCGCGACGATCCGGGTCAGCTCCTGCTCGATCGGGAAGAACACTCCGATGCCGACGGACATCACGATGGTCCACAGCAGGGACACGTTCGCCATGTCGTCGACGGAGAGGCTGTGGCCCGCCACACCGAGGTGGATGTACGAAGCCGCGCCGAGCACGACAGTGCCGCCCGCCACCGCCAGGGTTCCCGGCGGTAGCGCGGCGGCCACCTTGGTCAGCGGATTCCTCACTGCGCTCTGTCGCTCTCGGTCGTCCGGGCCTTGACGGCCAGCTCGGTGAAGACGGGGGTGCCGAGCGCCTCGGCGAGCTGCTCGCGCCAGTCCGGCTGCGGGCTGAGGCCCGCCGCGGTCCACCGGTCGTGGCCCAGCACGCTGAACGCGGGCCGGACGGCGGGCGTGACGTACGCCGCGGAGGTGGCCGGACGGATCCGCTCCGGGTCGAGGCCGCTCAGCCGGTAGGCCTCACGTGCCAGCCCGCACCAGGTCGTCCGGCCGGCCGCGGTGCCGTGGTAGACCCCGGCCGGGGCCCGCCCGGCGAGCGCGGCGGTGCCGAGCTCGACGAGCTGCCGGGCCAGGGCCAGCGACCAGGTCGGCTGGCCCTGCTGGTCGTCCACGACGTCCAGCGTCTCGCGCTGGGCGGCGAGCCGCAGCATGGTGGCGACGAAGTTCTTGCCGTGTTCGCCGTACAGCCAGGCGGTGCGCACCACGTAACCGTGCTGCGGGAGGAGTTCCGCCACGGCCTGCTCGCCGACCAGCTTGCCGCGGCCGTACGCGTTGACCGGGCCGGTCGACGCGGTCTCGGCGTACGGCTCGGCGGCGTCCCCGGGCAGCACGTAGTCGGTCGACACCTGGAGCAGCCGGGCGCCGGTCTTGGCACAGGCGGCGGCGAGGTGGCGCACACCGGTGCCGTTGACGGCGGTGGCGGTCTCCTCCTCGGTCTCGGCCGCGTCGACGGCGGTCCAGGCGGCGCAGTTGACGACGACGTCGTGGCCCTCGACGGCGGCCAGCACGGCCGCCGCGTCGGTGATGTCGAGGTCGGCGCGGCCGAGGGCGGTCACCTCGGCCGTCGGGTCACCGGCGAGCACCGTCAGCAGGTCCTGGCCGAGCATGCCGGCCGCACCGGTGACGAGCCAGCGGACCCGGCCCGGGGAAGTGGCGCTCACTTCTGCAGCGCCGCCTTCTGCTTCAGCGGCTCCCACCAGGCGCGGTTCTCGCGGTACCAGGTGATGGTCGCGGCGAGGCCGTCCTCGAAGCGGACCTGCGGCTCGTAGCCGAGCTCCTCGCGGATCTTGCTGATGTCCAGCGAGTAGCGCAGGTCGTGGCCCTTGCGGTCCTCCACGTGCTCGACCATGTCCCAGCCGGCGCAGGCGGCATCCAGCAGCAGGCCGGTCAGCTCCTTGTTGGTGACCTCGGTGCCGCCGCCGATGTTGTAGACCTCACCGGAGCGGCCGCCGCGCATGACCAGCTCGATGCCGCGGCAGTGGTCCGAGACGTGCAGCCAGTCGCGGATGTTGCCGCCGTCGCCGTACAGCGGGACCTTCTTGCCGTCGATCAGGTTGGTGGTGAAGAGCGGGATGACCTTCTCGGGGAACTGGTAGTGCCCGTAGTTGTTGGAGCAGCGCGTCACCACGACGTCCATGCCGTGGGTGCGGTGGTAGGCCAGGGCGAGCAGGTCGGAGCCGGCCTTGGAGGCCGAGTACGGGGAGTTCGGGGCCAGCGGCCAGGTCTCGGTCCACGAGCCCTCGCTGATCGAGCCGTACACCTCGTCGGTGGAGACGTGCACGAAGCGGCCCACGCCGTGCTTGCGGGCGGCGTCCAGCAGGACCTGGGTGCCGACGACGTTGGTCAGCACGAACGGGCCGGCGCCCGCGATCGAGCGGTCCACGTGGGACTCCGCCGCGAAGTGCACCACGACGTCGTGACCGGGCATCACCTGGTCGACGGCGTCGGCGTCGCAGATGTCGCCCTGGACGAAGGAGTAGCCGCTGTGACCCGCCACGGGCGCCAGGTTGGCCTCGACACCCGAGTAGGTGAGCTTGTCGAAGACCGTGATCTGGTCGGTGGAGTCGGCGCCCAGCAGCTGGCGGACGAATTCAGAACCGATGAAGCCGGCACCGCCGGTCACGAGGATGCGCATAGTACGCCGCAGTCTACCGGCGCGCCGGGGAGCCGCCGACCCGGGCCTCACTGACCTCGTCGGACTCGAATAAGGTGCACCCCATGCGTGGAATCCTTCTGGCCGGCGGCACCGGCTCGCGGCTCTGGCCGCTGACCCGAGCGGTGTCGAAGCAGCTCCTCCCGGTCTTCGACAAGCCGATGATCTACTACCCGCTGTCCACCCTGGTGATGGCAGGCATCAGCGAGATCCTGATCATCACCACCCCCGCCGACCGCGACCAGTTCGAGCGCCTGCTGGGCGACGGCTCGCAGCTGGGCCTGAAGCTGGAGTACGCCGTCCAGGAGAAGCCCGAGGGCATCGCCCAGGCCTTCGTACTCGGCGCGGACTTCATCGGCGACGAGTCGGTCGCCCTCATCCTCGGCGACAACATCTTCCACGGCAGCGGCCTCGGTACCCGGCTGGCCAAGGACACCGACACCCCCGGCGGCCGGGTCTTCGCCTACCCGGTGGCCGACCCGACCGCGTACGGCGTGGTCGAGTTCGACGAGCACGGCCACGCGATCTCCATCGAGGAGAAGCCCACCAAGCCCAAGTCCCGCTACGCCGTCCCCGGCCTGTACTTCTACGACAACCAGGTCGTGGAGATCGCCCGCGGTCTGAAGCCCAGCGCGCGCGGCGAGCTGGAGATCACCGCGGTCAACGACGCCTACCTGCGTCAGGGCGAGCTGAACGTCACCATCCTGGACCGCGGGACCGCCTGGCTGGACACCGGCACCTTCGTCTCGATGGTCCAGGCCTCCGAGTTCGTCCGGGTCATCGAGGAGCGCCAGGGCCTCAAGATCGGCTGCATCGAGGAGACCGTCTGGCGAGCCGGCCTGATCAGCGACGACCAGCTGCGCGAGCTCGCCGAACCGCTGCTGAAGAGCGGTTACGGACAGTACCTGCTGGCCCTGCTGGACGAGGAGAACACCCGGTGAAGTTCCGCGAACTGACCATCGACGGCCTGATCGAGATCACCCCGCAGCTGCACGGCGACCCCCGCGGGCTGTTCACCGAGTGGTACCGCTTCGACCGGCTGGCCGAGGTCGTCGGCCACCCGCTGCGGCTGGCCCAGGCCAACCTCTCGGTCTCCTCGCGCGGCGTGGTCCGCGGCATCCACTTCGCCGACGTGCCGCCCGGCCAGGCCAAGTACGTGACCTGCGTACGCGGCGCCGTGCTCGACGTCATCGTGGACCTGCGGGTCGGCTCGCCGACCTTCGGCCGCTGGGAGAGCGTCCGACTCGACGACGTGGACCGCCGCGCGGTCTACATCCCGGAGGGCCTCGGCCACGGCTTCTGCTCGCTGACCGACGACGCCACGCTCTCGTACCTCTGCTCCGAGACGTACAACCCGACCGGTGAGCACTCCGTGCACCCCCTCGACCCGGACCTGGACATCAAGTGGCCGGCCGAACAGCCGCTGCTGTCGGCCCGCGACGAGGCCGCGCCGTCGCTGGCGGAGGCGATCTCCTCCGGCCTGCTGCCGACGTACGAGTCCTGCAAGGCGTTCACCGAGAGCCTGCGCACCGAGCAGGGCTGAGGCCCCCTCAGGATGCGCGAAGGCCCGGCCGGTTCGCACCGGCCGGGCCTTCGCGCATCCTGGTCACTTGTCCCGGAACACCCAGTACTTGTAGCCGAAGTAGTTCACGACCGAGAGGGCCACCAGCGCGACCGCGCGGGCGAGCAGGTAGAACAGGCCGAGCTTCACGAGCCCGCCGACCACCAGCACGGTGCCGATCCAGTTCCCCCCCGCCATCACGAGATAACGGGCGGTCTGCTTGCCGACCGGGGATGAGCTCTCGAAGGCCCATATCCGGTTCAGCACGAAGTTCGTGCTGAAGCCGGCCAGCACCGCGACCAGGGTGGACGGGGCCAGCGGCAGCTTGAGCACCCCGTGCAGGACGAAGAGCAGGCCCATGTCGACCGTGGTGCTGGTAACACCCGCGGCCAGGAACCGCACCGCGCTATGGCCCAGCAGTCCGGCAATTCGGCCCTTCGCGGAGGATCCGGACACTTCCGCGGGCGATTCCAGTTGAGTCACGGGGGGAATCGTAAGTGCAAGGCCCCGCGGCTACACAGCCGCCCGGGCAAGAGAATTCGGACACCCGTAATCTTGGTCGCGTGTCCTCATACTCCCCCGCCGTGACCTCTCCCCCCGCTCCCGCCGTGAGCAGATCCGGCCGCTCGGGCCGTCCGCTGTTCCCGCGGACCTGGTGGACCGCCTTCATCGGGTTCTTCCTCCTGTGCGCGGGGTGGGCGCTCGCCGCGCCGTACGACGCGAGCCCGGACGAGGCCCAGCACATCATCCGCGCTGCCGGCGTCGCGCGCGGCGAGTTCGCGCCGAAGCCCGAGGCGGCGGGCGGCGGCACCGGGGCCTACCAGCACATCCCGGTCTCCCTGGTGCGGGACAACTGCTGGGCGTTCCACCCGGACAAGTCGGCGGCCTGCGCCAAGGCTCCCGGCGGGGACGAGCACGTGGAGAAGGTGGCGACCCGGGCCGGGCGCTACAACCCGGTCTTCTACGCGGTGGTCGGCTGGCCGCTGGCGCTCTGGCCGAACTGGCTGGGCGTCACGCTGGCCCGGCTGATCAGCGCCGGGCTGGTGTCCGCGCTGCTGGCCACCGCCGCGCACAGCATGGTCGCCTGGACCAGGCACCGCATCGCGGCCGCCGGTGTGCTCGCGGCGGTGACCCCGATCACCGCCCACCTGGCGGGCTCGGTCAACCCCAACGGTGTCGAGATCGCCGCAGGCCTGGCGCTGATCGCGGCGCTCATCCCGACCATGCTGGAACCGGAGCAGCCGCTGCGCCGGGCCGCGATGGTCCAGATCGGCATCGCGGGCTCGGTCCTGATGACGGTCCGTGCCCTCGGGCCGCTGTGGTGCGCGGCCATCATCGGCATCATGCTGGTCCCGGCCACGCGCGAACGGCTGCGCGGCCTGCTGCGCTTCCGGCCGACCTGGTGGGCCGCCGCCGCACTGTTCGTCACGGGCGCGGCGGGCGCCCTGTGGACCGTGGTGATGAAGGCCAGCGAGATGGCGCCGGTCAACGTGCCGCCGCAGCTGACCATGGCCCAGGGGTTGCGGCACGAAGTGGTCGTGCGCTGGCCCAACTACTTCACCGAGATGATCGGTGTGCCCTCGTGGCTGGACACCTACCTTCCGGGCACCGCCTACATCCTCTGGTACCTGGTGATGGGCGCGCTGATCCTGCCGGCCGTCGCGTTCGGCCGGTGGAGCGACCGCTGGCGGATGTTCCTCTTCTTCATCGTGCCGTTCGGCGTGATATCGCTCTCCGACGCGATCGGGGCGCACAAGTACGGCTTCGGCGGCCAGGGCCGCTACCTGCTGCCGGTCGCGGTCGGCGTGCCGCTGCTGGCGGCCTACCTGATCGGCCGCCGTGGCGTGCTGGACCATGACCACTCCGCCCGGCTGGTCCGCACGATCACGCTGGTGGTGCTGCCGCTCCAGCTGGCCTTCCTGGGGTACACGATGATCCGCTGGCAGGCCGGGGTCGGCTCCTCGCTCGAGTACACCCCGCTCAACCCGCTGTCCGGCACCTGGCACCCGCCGGCGGGCTCGGCGACAGCACTGCTGACCGCCGTGGTCGGCTGCCTGGTGCTCGGGTACTGGGCCTGGAGCAGTACCGGCCGCCGGGCCGAGGCCGCGCAGGAACAGCGGCCCGCCGCGGTCAGCGCTTCCTGAAGACCCACACTTTGAGGAGGACGAACCGGGCCACGGTGGCGAGACCGTTCGCTGCCACGAGCCCGGTCACCTCCACCACCCGGGACGCGTGCGGCACCGCCACGTCGAGAAGCGCCAGGGCACCGCTGCTGAGGCCGAGCCCGATCAGGAAGGCCACCGCGCCCTGCAGCTGGTGGCGGACCACGCCCTGCGAGCCGACCACGCCGAAGGTGAACCGGCGGTTGGCCGCCGTGTTGGCCACCGCGCTGACCGCCAGCGCGATCAGGTTGGCCGCCTGCGGGTTGGTGAACCAGCGCGCGGCGACGAACAGCCCCAGGTAGAAGAGGGTGCTGAGGACGCCGATGACCAGGAAGGACGGCAGCTGCCGCCGGGTCTGCGGGGTGGGCTCCGCGGGCTCCTCGGTCAAGGTCACCGGCCGGGGCCCCGCTCGTCGTCCTCGGCCGAGTCGTACCCGACGAAGTAGGCCGGGCGGGCCTGCACCGCCGAGTAGATCCGGCCGACGTACTCCCCCAGCAGTCCGACGCAGATCAGCTGCACGCCGCCGAGGAACAGCATCCCGATGAACAGCGAGGACCAGCCGGGCACGGTCGACCCGAGCGCGTACGCGACGGTGGCGTGGATCGCGAGCCCGATGCAGACCACGAAGCTCACCAGGCCGAGGTAGGTGGCCAGCCGCAGCGGGGCGGCGGAGAAGTTGGTGATGCTGTCCAGGGCGAGCCGCACCATCTTGGACAGCGGGTAATGGGTGCCGCCGGCCACCCGCTCCTCGCGGACGTAGACCACCTCGCCGCTGGGAAAACCGAGCCACGGCACCAGCAGCCGGTAGACCGGCTGGTGCTCGGGCAGCTGCTTGAGGGCGTCCACCGCCGCGCGGCTGAGCAGCCGGAAGTCGCCGGCCTGGTTGGGCATCCGCTTGCCGACCAGCTTGCGCATCAGCCAGTAGTACCCGCCGGCCGTGCGGCGTTTGAAGGCGGTGTCGGTGCCGCGGTCACCGCGCACGCCGTAGACGACGTCGAGGTTCTGCCGGCGTGCCAGGTCGAGCATCTCCGGGATCTTCTCCGGCGGGTCCTGCAGGTCGGCGTCGATGCTCACCACGTAGTCACCGAGGGCCCGGTGGATGCCCGCGGTGAGCGCGGCCTGGTGCCCGGAGTTGCGGGCGAAGCGGACGATGCGGAACTCCGGCCAGTCCTGCCGGATCTTCTGCATGAGGACGGGCGTGGCGTCCCGACTGCCGTCGTCGACGCCCACGACCTCGTAGTCGACCCCCAGCCCGTCCAGGATCGGACGCAGCCGCTGGACGGTCAGCGGGAGCGCCTCCTGCTCGTTGTAGATCGGCATCACGACCGACAGCAGCGGTGCCGTAGACATGCGTTGGGTCCCACTTTCCGCGACGGCGGGGCTGGATGGTGAGCCGACCATAACAGTCAGCCATGAGCTGTCCGTGAGAGGAAGGGTGCGCAGGTGAGCGCAGGGTGAGACGCCGAAGGGCCCCACGCACACGTAGTGCGCGGGACCCTTCGGACTAGCCTGACGAGGCAGGCAGGTCAGAGCATCAATTACTTGATGATCTTGGTGACCTGGCCGGCGCCGACGGTGCGGCCACCCTCACGGATGGCGAACTTCAGGCCCTCCTCCATGGCGATCGGCTGGATCAGCGCGACGGTCATGGCGGTGTTGTCGCCCGGCATGACCATCTCGGTGCCCTCGGGGAGGGTCACGACGCCGGTCACGTCCGTGGTACGGAAGTAGAACTGCGGGCGGTAGTTGTTGAAGAACGGGGTGTGACGGCCACCCTCGTCCTTCGACAGGATGTAGGACTGGGCCTCGAAGTCGGTGTGCGGGGTAACCGAACCCGGCTTGATGATGACCTGGCCGCGCTCGACGTCCTCGCGCTTGATGCCACGGAGCAGCAGACCGACGTTCTCACCGGCCTGACCCTCGTCGAGCAGCTTGCGGAACATCTCGATGCCGGTGACCGTGGTGGTGGTCTTGGTCTCCTTGATGCCGATGATGTCGACAGTCTCGTTGACCTTGAGGATGCCACGCTCGATACGACCGGTGACGACGGTGCCACGACCGGTGATCGTGAAGACGTCCTCGATCGGCATCAGGAACGGCTGGTCCACGGCGCGGGCCGGGGTCGGGATGCTCTCGTCGACCGCGTGCATGAGGCCGAGGAGCTTCTCGCCCCACTCCTTGTCGCCCTCCAGCGCCTTCAGCGCGGAGACGCGGACGACCGGCAGGTCGTCGCCCGGGAACTCGTACTCGGAGAGCAGCTCACGGACCTCGAGCTCGACGAGCTCCAGGATCTCCTCGTCGTCCACCATGTCGGCCTTGTTCAGGGCGACGACGATGTAGGGGACGCCGACCTGGCGGGCCAGGAGGACGTGCTCCTTGGTCTGCGGCATCGGGCCGTCGGTGGCGGCGACGACGAGGATCGCACCGTCCATCTGGGCCGCACCGGTGATCATGTTCTTGATGTAGTCCGCGTGACCCGGGCAGTCGACGTGGGCGTAGTGACGCGCCTCGGTCTGGTACTCGACGTGCGCGATCGAGATGGTGATACCGCGCTGCCGCTCCTCCGGCGCCTTGTCGATCTGGTCGAACGGCGTGAAGGGGTTGATCTCCGGGTACGCGTCGTGCAGCACCTTGGTGATGGCCGCGGTAAGGGTCGTCTTACCGTGGTCGATGTGACCGATGGTGCCGATGTTGACGTGGGGCTTCGTCCGCTCGAACTTCGCCTTCGCCACTGCAGTCCTCCTGAGGACAGTTCCTGTACGCCGTGCTGACGTCAGTTGGTCTTGATCGGGCTGGGTCCGTGGTGCCGGAAGCACCTCGCACCGTCCCGCGGGGTGGGGGCCGGAGGCCCCGGGAGGATCCGTCAGGATCCTCCCGGGTCGCCTCCTAATAGCCTAAGGGGTCGGAATCATCCCGAATGTCGGACTGATTCTGAAGCCGGCAGTGCCGGACCTCACTCGCCCTTGGACTTGGCGATGATCTCCTCAGCCACGGCCTTGGGGACCTCGGCGTACGAGTCGAACTGCATCGAGTAGCTCGCGCGACCAGAGGTCTTGCTGCGCAGGTCACCGACGTAGCCGAACATCTCGGAGAGGGGCACCAGCGCCGTGACGACGCGGGCACCGTGACGCTCGTCCATGGACCGGATCTGGCCACGGCGAGAGTTGATGTCACCGATCACGTCGCCCATGTAGTCCTCGGGCGTGGTGACCTCGACGGCCATCATCGGCTCCAGGAGGACCGGCTTGGCCTTCCGGGCGCCTTCCTTGAAGGCCATCGAACCGGCGATCTTGAACGCGAGCTCGGAGGAGTCGACGTCGTGCGACTGGCCGTCGAGCAGGCTCACGCGGACACCCTGCAGCGGGTAGCCGGCGAGAACACCGAACTCCATGGCCTCCTGGCAGCCGGCGTCGACCGACGGGATGTACTCCCGCGGCACGCGGCCACCGGTGACCTTGTTGACGAACTCGTAGCCCTCGGCCTGCTCGAGCGGCTCGATCGCGATCTGCACCTTGGCGAACTGACCGGAACCACCGGTCTGCTTCTTGTGGGTGTAGTCGATGCGCTCGACGGCCTGACGGATCGTCTCGCGGTACGCGACCTGCGGCTTGCCGACGTTGGCCTCGACCTTGAACTCACGGCGCATACGGTCGACGAGCACCTCGAGGTGCAGCTCGCCCATACCCGCGATGATGGTCTGGCCGGTCTCCTCGTCCGTGTTGACCTGGAAGGACGGGTCCTCCTCGGCGAGACGCTGGATGGCGACACCCAGCTTCTCCTGGTCACCCTTGGACTTGGGCTCGATGGCGACGCGGATGACCGGGGCCGGGAAGTCCATGGACTCCAGGATGACCGGGTTCTTCTCGTCGGCCAGCGTCTCACCGGTGGTGGTCTGCTTCAGGCCCATGACGGCGACGATGTCGCCGGCGCCCACCGACTCGATCTCCTCACGCTTGTTCGCGTGCATGCGGTAGATCTTGCCGATGCGCTCCTTCTTGCCCTTCACGGCGTTCAGCACGGAGGTGCCGGACTCCAGGCGACCGGAGTAGATCCGGACGAAGGTGAGCTTGCCCAGGTGCGGGTCGGACATGATCTTGAACGCCAGCGCGGCCAGCGGCTCGTCGTCCGAAGCCTTACGGGAGATCTTGGTCTCCGGGTCGTTCGGCTTGGTGCCCTCGATGGACTCGATGTCCAGCGGCGACGGCAGGTACTTGACGACCGCGTCGAGCAGGGGCTGAACGCCCTTGTTCTTGAAGGCGGTACCGCAGAAGATCGGAGTGAAGTCCGAGTTCAGGGTGCCCTTGCGGATCGCGTCCTGCAGCAGCTCGACCGGGATCTCGGCCTCTTCGAGGGCGAGCTCCATGATCTCGTCGCTGACGTTCGAGACGGTGTCGATCAGCTGGGTGCGGTACTCGTCCGCCTGCTCCTGCAGCTCGGCCGGGATGTCGACGACGTCGTACATCTCGCCCTTGGCGGCCTCGGCGGACCAGACCAGAGCCTTCATGCGGACCAGGTCGACAACGCCCTGGAAGTCCGCCTCGGCACCGATCGGGAGCTGCATCACCAGCGGGGTGGCGCCGAGGCGCTCCACGATGGTGTCGACGCAGAAGAAGAAGTTCGCGCCCGTGCGGTCCAGCTTGTTGATGAAGCAGATGCGCGGGACGCCGTAGCGGTCAGCCTGCCGCCACACGGTCTCGGACTGGGGCTCGACACCGGCGACACCGTCGAACACCGTCACGGCACCGTCGAGGACGCGCAGCGAACGCTCCACCTCGACGGTGAAGTCGACGTGACCCGGGGTGTCGATGATGTTGATGGTGTTGTCGACGCCGTCGACGGTCCAGTGGCAGGTCGTCGCGGCCGACGTAATCGTGATGCCGCGCTCCTGCTCCTGCTCCATCCAGTCCATGGTGGCAGCGCCATCGTGGACCTCACCGATCTTGTACGACACACCGGTGTAGAACAGGATCCGCTCGGTGGTGGTGGTCTTGCCCGCGTCGATGTGCGCCATGATCCCGATGTTGCGGACCCTGGCGAGGTCAAGGGAGGTTGCAGCCATGGTGGCTCGTTCTCTCTCTGTCTAGTGACGGGGTACGGACTACCAGCGGTAGTGCGCGAAGGCCTTGTTGGACTCGGCCATCTTGTGGGTGTCCTCGCGACGCTTCACGGAAGCGCCCAGACCGTTGCTGGCGTCGAGGATCTCGTTCATCAGGCGCTCGGTCATGGTCTTCTCGCGACGAGCGCGGGAGTAACCGACCATCCAGCGCAGCGCCAGGGTGCTGGCGCGGCCCGGACGGACCTCGACCGGAACCTGGTAGGTCGCGCCACCGACACGGCGGGACTTGACCTCGAGGGCCGGCTTGACGTTCTCCAGCGCGCGCTTCAGCGCGACGACCGGGTCCGAGCCGGTCTTCTCGCGGACGCCCTCGAGGGCGCCGTACACGATCCGCTCGGCGGTGGAGCGCTTGCCGTGCAGCAGGATCTTGTTGACCAGCTGGGTGACGACCGGGGAGCCGTAGACCGGGTCGATGATGACCGGGCGCTTCGGGGCGGGGCCCTTACGAGGCATTCTTACTTCTCCTTCTTGGCGCCGTAGCGGCTGCGGGCCTGCTTGCGGTTCTTGACACCCTGGGTGTCGAGCGAACCGCGGATGATCTTGTAGCGGACACCAGGAAGGTCCTTCACACGACCACCGCGCACCAGCACGATGGAGTGCTCCTGCAGGTTGTGGCCCTCGCCCGGGATGTAAGCGGTGACCTCGATCCCGCTGGTGAGGCGCACACGGGCGACCTTGCGAAGCGCCGAGTTCGGCTTCTTCGGGGTGGTCGTGTACACACGCGTGCAGACCCCACGGCGCTGCGGGGAGCCCTTCAGCGCGGGAGTCTTGTTCTTCTCGACCTTGTCCTGCCGGCCCTTTCGGACCAGCTGCTGGATCGTAGGCACCGTTTCTCCGTTTTCTGTGTGCCAAGGCTTGGTGGAACTAACCTGCGGTGTTCCCTCGCACACGACCCCGTGGTCGACCCACGCGGTCGGGTGTGTTGGGCTATTCCGACACGGAATCCCATGAGCTGATGTACAGCGACGGCGCTCTACGCGCGGCGCGCTGGGAGGCGCTCCGGCTCGGCGCGGCGACCGGTGTGCATGCACGCACAAGGACCCGGGGACACCCCAGGCACAAGGTCAGAGCGTACCTAGCGCATGGGGCGCGGTCAAAACAAATGCAACGCCGCAGGTGGTGGGGTTCTCGCCGGAACCGGGGCGGGAACCGGTCCGGGGCGGAACTCCTTACCACAACCGAGCACCGCCCGCACTGCGAAACCCTACGCCTCCGAACGGGCCCCGGCGAGCCGGGCGCGGTCCTCCGCGACGCTGTTCCAGGGCCCGTCGGACAACGGCGGCAGGGCCCGCCCACGGTGGTCCGACACCGCGGTGAGCAGACCCGTCGCGAGCGCCGCCACCGAGTACACCGCGACCCAGATCGGCCAGCCGCCGGGCGGCCCCCAGGCGGCCGGGCTGATCAGCAGCGCACCGTCGGTGCCGACCGCGTTGCGGCGCAGCGCCCAGACGAAGGCGACGACGTTGACCAGGGCGAGCGAGAAGCCGGAGAGCACCAGCAGCCGTCGCCAGGCGAAACCGCCCCACGGCAGTCGCTCGTGGCAGAGCGCGGCGCACATGATCGGCAGCCCGACGGCGAACGGCAGCAGGTAGCGGCCCTGCCAGATCATGCCCAGCTGGCGCGCCTGCACGGCCTGGGCCGCTATCGGTATCACCACGATCCCGGCCATCACCCCCACGATGGCCAGGACGTCCCGGAACCGGGCGTAGCACAGCGCGAACAGCGCCAGGGCGATCACCACGGCGCACCAGACCAGCAGCGTCGCGGCCGGCGCCTGCGCGTCCAACCAGCCGAAGTAGCCGATCATTTGCTTCATGTACAGCAGGCCGTTGTCGAAGGTTTTCCGGCCCGCGACCAGCGGGGTGAGGTTGCTCGGGGTGTCGATGACCGAGTTGTCCGGGTGACTCGACGACCAGGCGAGCGCCGACCCGGCCGCCGCCACCGCCAGCAGGCCCCAGAGCCAGGTCGACCGTCGCCGCAACACCTCGCGCAGTGCGCCCTTCCGCCCCAGCAGCAGCCCGAAGAAGAGGGCCCCGGCGAACCAGACCAGCCCCAGCGGCCGGATGCAGATCAGCACCACCGCGCCGGCACCCAGCCGGGCCAGCCGACGGGTCAGCAGGTGCGGGTCCGGGTTCATCAGCATCGGCAGCCCGGCGCTCCAGACCAGGATGCCCGCGGCGATCTCCGGGCCGCTCGGGTTGACCACACCGAACATGAAGAGCGCCATCGGAGTGGCCGCAGTGACCACGCCGAGCAGGGTGAAGGACCGCCGCCGCCACTCCGCCGCCGAGACCACCGCGCTCGCCACCAGGGCGGAGCAGATCAGCGCCGACATCAGGCGCATCAGGTAGAAGGCCGTCTCGCCGTGGACGAACAGGCTGGGCCAGCCCACGGCGAAGTAGTACGCCGGGTGGTAGCGGCCCGCCGCCGTGGTCACCAGGGTCGTCCCGGGCGTCTCCTTGAGCGCCGGGGCGCACTTGGCCGACTTCCAGGGCTTGAAGACGTAACAGGTGTTGACGTCCTTCAGGTCCTGGTAGATGTGCGGCAGCTGGACACCGGTCTCGGCGAACTTCCCCTCGATGGAGGCGACCACGTGCGGGACCATCACCTCCCGGCCCTCGACCTGGCCGCGGGCAACCGCCGCCGCCCGGATGACGTGTGCGTGCTCGTCCGGTGAAGCGCCGATCGGCGTGGCGATCGACCAGGACGCGCTCAACACGAAGAAGATCGCGAAAGCGACGGCCCACAGCCGTCTCGGTGAGGCGACGAGCCGGTCGGCGAGGCTCTTGACGGCAGTGTTCATCATCTGGATCCGGGGCCCTCGGGTCAGTTCGGCGTCACGCGGGAACTGGTATCGACGAGGAGACCGTACCGAACCGGAGCAGCGGAGCGGACGGCACTCCGGCGACGGCGACGTACCGGGCGATGACCCTCCGCAGCCCCGGACACCGGTGGCATGCAGCGCATTGGCAAAGCCGACGGCCCGCGGATGCCCGGCCCGCGAGCGGCTCCCAGTGCGACGAAGATCACCACGCCGGAGCGGCCTCCGGTGTCCTGGCCCTCGGTCGGAACGGGCGGCGCTCCGCGAGCGGAGGACGGCGAGCGACGGACAGCGGGCGAGCTACGCGGCCGCGCCCAGCAGGATCATCAGGGCCCAGAAGGCCGTGCCCAGGTAGCCGAGGACCAGCCCGAGGACGGCCGCCCCGTCCCCGTTCATGTTGCGCTCCCGGATCTGCGCCCGGGCGATGTGGCCGGCGACCACCGCGCCCACCGCCGGCAGCGCCATGAAGCCGGTCAGGCCGCAGACCACGGAGACCACTGCCAGCACGTTGGTGGGGCGGACCTGCGGCACGGGAGGCGGCAGGAAGGTCGCCGGGACCGGCTGCGCGGCCTGGAGCGGCGGCGCCACCATCGGCCCGGCCGGCAGGTCGGCCACCAGCGCGGCCAGCTCGCCGTAGGTGCGCGCCAGGGCGGCCGCCTCGTGGCGCTGCTCGTACTCCTCGGCGGAGAGCCGGCCCTCGGCGAAGCCAGCCTTCAGCACGTCCACCGTCCGGTCCCGGTCCGCGTGGCTCGCCCTCATCACCGCCTGCGGGGAGGGCGCGGGCTGCCAGCCCGGCACCGCGGGCCGATGGCCGTGCGGATGCACGGGACGGGACTCGCCCCACGGTTGAACGGACATCCGCCACCTCCCGGCAACGCGGCACCCCCGCGCGTGCTCACTGTTCCTCATAGTGCAGGACGAACGGTGGAGCTGAGTAGTTGCCAAATCGGCCCGCCCGCCGCGGCGACGCGGTTTCCGGGCGGCGCGCCTCACCCGTTCGGCGGACACGCTCAGGGGATGCTCAAAGCCGACGACAGTCCGTTCGGGCAGTGACAGGCTGGGGCCCCGGACAACCGTTCAGCCACCCGCACACGAGTAGAGACAGAAGGCCGCCATGCAGGCGTCAGTACCGTCGCCCTCCGGGCACCCCGGACCGGGCACCCCGTCCGCCGTCAGTATCCAGGGACTGTGGAAGCACTTCGGCAGCCAGGCCGCCGTGGCCGGGCTCAGCCTCGAACTGCCCGCCGGCGCCTTCATCGGCCTGGTCGGGCCGAACGGCGCGGGCAAGACCACCACGCTGTCCATGGTCACCGGCCTGCTCCGGCCCGACCAGGGCACCGTGCTGGTGCACGGCGCCGACGTGTGGGCCGACCCGGTCACGGTCAAGGCCCGGATCGGCATCCTGCCCGAGGGCCTGCGGATGTTCGAGCGGCTCAGCGGACGCGAACTGCTCCAGTACACCGGCCGGCTGCGCGGCCTGCCCGGCGCCGAGGTGGACCGCCGCGCCGAGGAGCTGCTGACCGTCCTGGACCTCGGCCGGGACGCCGACAAGCTGGTCGCCGACTACTCCACCGGCATGCGCAAGAAGATCGGGCTGGCCGCCGCGCTGTTGCACAACCCCGACGTGCTGTTCCTCGACGAGCCCTTCGAGGGCGTCGACCCGGTCTCCGCCCAGACCATCCGCGGCGTGCTCAAGCGGTACGCGGCGGCGGGCTCCACGGTGGTCTTCTCCAGCCATGTGATGGAACTGGTCGAGCAGCTCTGCGACTGGGTCGCGGTGGTCAACGCCGGCCGGGTGATCGCCCACGGCCCGCTGGACGCCGTCCGCGGCGAGCGCGGCCTGCACGCGGCCTTCCTCGACCTGATCGGCGTCCGCGAGGACGACGGCCAGGCGCTCGGCTGGCTCGGCGGCGGACACGCCGGGAGCGAGCGGCTCGGCGGCGAGCGGCTCGGCGGCGAGCGGCTCGGCGGTGGGCAGTGACCGCGGCCTCCGTGCCCGACGGGCGGACGGTGGTCCGCGCCCTGGTGGCGCTCAAGCTGCGGCTACTGCGCAACGGGCTGCGCCGCAGCCCCGGCCGTACCACCGTGTACCTGATCGGCGGCGTCGTCGGGCTGGCCTTCGCGGGCGGTATCGCCTTCGCGCTGGCGATGCTCAACGGGCGCTACGCCGGCTCCGCGAACGCCGGCGTGGTGCTGCTCGGCGTGCTCACCCTGGGCTGGGCCGCGCTGCCGCTGTTCCTGTTCTCCAGCGACGAGAGCTCCGACCCGACCCGGCTCACCATGCTGCCGCTGCGGCCCGGACCGCTGCTGCGCGGCTCGCTGCTGGCCGCGCTGATCGGGCCCGGTCCGCTGATCAGCCTGGTGCTGGTGACCGGCGCGGCGCTGTCCGGCGCCGAGGGGGGTGCCTCGGCCGCGGCCGCGGTGGTCGGGGTGCCGCTCGCGGTGCTCTGCCTGGTCACGCTCTCCCGGGCGGTCGCGGCCGGCAACGCCCGGATGCTGTCCAGCCGGCGCGGCAAGGACTTCGCGATCTTCGGCGGGCTGGCCTTCGCGCTGCTGGTCCAGGCCGCCAACGTCGGCTCGCAGAGCATCTTCGGCCGCCGGGGCGGGCCGATCGACCTCAGCCCGCTGAAGCCGATCGCCTCGGTGCTGCGCTGGATCCCGCCGATCAGCGCGGCCGACGCCACCCACACCGCCGGCCAGGGCCGGTACGCGCCGGCGCTGCTGCAGCTGGCCGCGGCCGGGGCTCTGCTGGCCCTGCTGCTGCGCTGGTGGCAAAGCAGCCTGCAGGAGCTGATGGTCACCGCCGACTCCTCCACCCTGGAGGTGGCCCGCGGGGTGCAGGCGTCGCGCGGCTGGCGCTTCCTGCCCCGGGGCCGGACCGGCGCGGTGATGCAGCGCCACCTGCGGTACGCCTGGCGTGAGCCACGGGCCAAGGCGGCGCTGTTCACCAGCATCGGGATGACACTGGTGATCTGTGTGCTGTCGGTGGTCCAGGGCTGGTCCAGCGTCTACCTGCTGGCGATGACCGGGACCTTCCTCGGGCTGCAGATGCTCAACCTGTTCGGCATGGACGGCTCGGCGTTCTGGATGGTCGCCGCCACCCTGCGCACCCCGGCCGACGCCCGGGACGAGCTGCGCGGCCGGGCGTACGCGGTGCTGTCGTACGCCGTGCCGGTCGCGGCGGTGCTCGGGCTGGTGCTGGCCGCCGTCACCGGCGACTGGGCCGGGCTGCCCTCCGCACTCGGCCTCGCGCTGGCGATGCTCGGCTGCGGCGTCGCGCTCGGCTCGGTGTTCAGCGTGCTCGCGCCGTACACCATGCCGGCCGACAGCAACCCGATGCGCAACGCGGCCCCCGGGCAGGGCGGGCTGATCCTGCTCAACCAGTTCGGCTCGATGTTCGGCGTCGCGCTGCTCGCCCTGCCGGTCGGCGGCTACCTGCTCTGGGCGCTGACCTCGGACGGGCCGACCTGGCCGGTGCTGCTGGTCGGCCCGCTCTACGGCGGCCTGATCGCCACCCTGGGCATCCGGCTGGCGGCCGCCCGGCTGCTGGAGCGCACCCCGGAGATCCTGGCCAAGGCGATCGAGCGCTGAGGCCGGACAGGCTCCGGGTACGCCCCCGGATCCCGCCGCCTCGTCGGTCCGCTCGGCCGCTCCGGCATCATGGGCCGGAGAGGCCGGGCCGTCGAGGAGAGCAGGGACACACCGTGGGCAAGCGCGCGCAGCAGGGCGGGAACGCCGGGCCGCTGCTGGAGCAGGCGGTGCGGTCGGTGCTCACCGCCCCGGACGAGGGGCTGGACCTCGCGCTGGACACCGGGGCCTGTCTGCTGGCCGCCTCGGCCGGGCAGTGGCCGGCGGTCAGCCGGGCGCTGCTGGGGTACGTGGACACCGCCGTGGGCCGCTGCTGGTCGGCGGGCTGGCGCCCGGCCGACCTGGTGCGGGTGGTGCGGCGCCAGCTGAAGCCCGTCCACCTGGCGCTCGCGGTGGACCTGATCGCCGCCGAGGGCCGCCGCCACCCCGCCGCGGGCCTGGACCGGCGCTGGCAGGAGCAGCTTCGCGAGCTGGAGACCGAGGTCTGGTGGCCGGCCGACGAGCAGTACCTCGACGCCTTCGCCCACCGGCACCGGCTGGACCGCTTCGCGCTCGCCACCGCCGTCCTGGAGCTGCTGCGCAGCTGGGGCCGGCTGCCCCCGATCGCCCCGGTCGGCCCGGTGCCCGGACAGTCCGTACGGGCGCAGCACGCCACCGGGCCGGTGACCGGGGAACCGCGGATGCTGGCGCGGATCCGGGCGCTGCTGGCCAAGGCCGAGTCCACCGAGTACCCGGAGGAGGCCGAGGCGCTGACTGCCAAGGCCCAGCAGCTGATGGCCCAGCACAGCATCGACGAGGCCCTGCTGGCCGCGGCCGGTGCCGACCGGGACGCCCCGGCGGCGCTGCGGATCGGCGTGGACAACCCATACGAGGGCCCCAAGACGATGCTGCTGGACGCGGTCGCGGCAGCGAACCGGTGCCGGGTGGTGTGGGCGAAGGAGTACGGCTTCTGCACCGTGATCGGCTTCGACGGCGACCTGGACGGCGTCGAGCTGCTCTACACCTCGCTGCTGGTGCAGGCCACCCACGCGCTCAACAAGGCCGGCTCCGGCAAGGACTCCCGCAGCAAGGCGTTCCGGCAGTCCTTCCTGGTCGCGTACGCGGCGCGGATCCGCGAGCGGCTGACCGCCGCCACCGAGCGGACCACCAGCGCCGCCGCGGCCGGCCGCCACCTGCGCGAGGACGGCACCGAGGAGCAGCTGCTGCCGGACGAGCGGCTGCTGCCCGCGCTGGCCGCCCGCTCGGCGAAGGTGGACGAGGAGGTGGGCCGGCTGTTCCCGAAGCTGGTCTCGCAGCGGGTGCGGGTCAGCGACGGCGAGGGCTGGGCGGCCGGACGCGCCGCCGCCGACCGCGCCGCGCTCCACGGGCGGGGCGAGATCCACAACTGACGGCCGGCCTGATAGAAACGACCCCGCCACGAACGAAGGGGGATTCGACTTGACTCCTCCCCCGCTTGGGGGCGGGGGATTCCTGGCTCACGCTGCCGCGACGTCCGGCGGACGTTGCGGTCTTCCGCGATCGGCACCAGCCGGGTTGAGACCAGCCCGGACGAGCATCACACGCGCGGAGTTCTTGTCCCTGGGGGACGAGACCCCGCACGCGGTGCACGTATAGATCCGTTCGGAGAGGGGGAGGCGGTGCTTGGCTCTCGCACCGCAGTGCGCGCAGTCCATCGTGGTGTGCGCGGGGTTGACCAGGTGCACGGCCCGACCGTGCTTGCGGGCCTGCTCGATCAGGGCCGTCTTGGTCGCGCCGATGGCGGCGTCGGCGGCCTTGCGGGCCATCGTGGTCCTGACGAGGAACGTCGGCCGGAAGTCCTCCACCGCGAGGGCGTCATGGTCACGGACAACGGATTTGGCCCACTTGCGGGCGGTGTCCCGGCGCTGGTTCGCGACCTTCCGTTGCAGCTTCGCGGCCTGCCGCCGGGCCTTGCGGTAGCCCTTGGTCTGTGCCTTGCCCTTCGGCTGGAGCCGTCGGGCCATCTGGCGCTGGTAGTGGGCGAGTTTCCGCGCGACGCTCTTCCCATGCTGGGGGTGGGGGAGGTCGTGGGCGTCGCTGGTTGTGGTGGCGATCTCCTTGACGCCCCAGTCGATCCCTATGACGCGACCCGTGACGGGCAGCGGCTCGACGGCTGCAGGGACCACGAAGCTCGCGTACCAGTGCCCGATGGCGTCCTGGTACACCCGGACCGAGGAGGGATCACCCGGAAGATCCCGCGACCACACCACGGTCACCACGATGCCGCCCGCGAGGTGCAGGCAGCCGTCCTTGATCCGGAAACCACGCCGTGTGTAGTTCAGCGACGCCCGCGCCTCGCGCTTCCTCTTCGACTTCGGCATCCCGGCACGCCGACTCACCGGAAGCCCCGCCTTGATGTCCTTGAGCGCCTTGGCGCGGGACTTCGCGAAGTCCCGGACGGTTTGCTGCTGCGGGACCGACGCACCCTCACTCAGCCACGCCATCGCCCCGCGCGCCTGTGTCAGGAGCTTGTCCAAATCGGCCGGTCCGCAGCTGCGCTGCGCCTCCGGATCGGTCCGGTTGTGCAGATGGACCTTGCGCGACATGTGGACGCATTCATTCCACACCCACCGGCACCTGCCCCACTCCGCGCCCAGCAGCCCGGACGCGGTCGACGACACACGTAGGCGGTAGATGTACCGGGCATACCCGGCCTCCTCCACTACCTGTCGCATCGTCATGACCCACAAGCTAGCCGACCCCACTGACATCAACTAGAGAGGCCCGTACAGATGCGCAGAGAACTCCATCGCTTCGCGGCTCCGCTCCAAGTACCCATTCCCCTCCCAGCTGAAGCCGGGATCACCCTGGGAGAAATCCGGTGACGGAGTCGGCGGCGGAGTCGGGTTACCGGGACCGGGTGCGCGGAGCGCTGCTCGGCGGCGCGATCGGCGATGCGCTGGGCTGGCCGGTGGAGTTCCAGCAACTCCACCAGATCCAGGACCGGTTCGGGCCGCAGGGCGTGACCGCGCTGCCGTCCGGGGGCGGCGGTCCGGTGGAGGTCACCGACGACACCCAGATGACGCTGTTCACCGCCGAGGGCCTGATCCGCGGCTTCGTCCGCGGTTGGACGGGCGGCGGCGGCTCGGTTCCGGAGGCCGTGCACGGCGCCTACCGGCGCTGGCTGCGCACCCAGTACCAGGGCGAGCCGGACACCGATCCGCAGCCCCGCCCGTACGACGGCTGGCTGCTGGGCCGGCCCTTCCTGTACGCGCGGCGGGCGCCGGGCAACGCGTGCCTGAGCGGGACGTCCGAGCACCCGGTGTTCGAGGCGCCGGCCGCGATCGGGCGCCCGGGGCCGATCAACCCCGGGTCCAAGGGCTGCGGCACGGTGATGCGCTCGGCGCCGTTCGGGCTGGCCCGCCTGGGCGTCGAGCAGTCCTTCGGGCTGGCCGTGCAGTGCGCCCAGCTCACCCACGGACACCCGACCGGCTACCTCGCGGCGGGCGCCTTCGCGGCGCTGGTCGAGCGGCTGGCGGCCGGGACGGAGCCGTGGGCGGCGGTCGGCGAGACGGTGGAGCAGATCCGCGAGCTGCCGAAGTCCAAGGAGACCGTCCAGGCGCTGGCCCGGGCGGTGCGGCTCGCCCAGGAGGCCGAGCCCTCGGCGGAGACGGTGGAGCGGGTCGGGCTGGGCTGGATCGCCGAGGAGTGCCTGGCCATCGCGGTGTACTCGCTGCTGGCGGCCACCCTCGACCCCGACCCGGTGCGCACCGCGCTGCTGCTGTCGGTGAACCACTCCGGGGACAGCGACTCCACCGGCGCGGTCTGCGGCAACCTGGTCGGGGCCGCGTACGGCGCCTCGGCGCTGCCCGCCGAGTGGGCCGGGGCGGTCGAGGGGCGGGCCGAGCTGCTGACCGTCGCGGACGACCTGCTGGTGCTGTTCGGCAGCCGCGACCCCCACCACCCGGCGCTCGGCGGGCGCTACCCGGCCTGGTAGGAGTTACTTCGCCTGAGGGTCGGCGACCTGACCGAGGAACAGCGGTCGGCCGGTGGAGGTGTCCCGGATCAGGAACAGGAACGGCCGGTCGATGTGCAGTTGGGCGGCCTGGCGCGGGGCCGGCGCCGCTGCGGCACCCACCCCGACGCCGCTGCCGGCCGCCGCGACCGTTCCCTCCTCGTCGACCTGCACGGTGGCCTTCTGCACCACCGTGCTGACGACGAGCGGCTCCTTGGCGATGCCGCCGAGGTCGGCGTTGTCGAAGGCCGCGTGGACGCCGAGCGAGCGCAGCGCGGGGGTGAGTTCGTTGGACGTGTCGAAGTGGAAGCGCGGCAGCTGCAGGTCGACGGGCTGCTCGGCGAGGGCGCCGAGGATCCGGTCCAGCTGCGGCTGGTCCAGCCCCTTGGTGAAGGCCGCGAAGCCGCCCTGCGCGGGGACGATCAGGTCCATCGCCAAGTTGCCGTCCTTGTAGGGCAGTTCGACGGCCTGCCAGGGCTCGCCGACGATCCCGCCGGAGCCGTCCGCGTACTTGAACTCGCCGGTCTGGCTCATCATCGAGACGTTCGGGGTGGCACCGTCGAGCTTGTGGAACGGGCGGTCCTCGGTGTGCGCGGGCTTGAACTCGGAGGCCCACTTCGCCTTGAGGTAGAGCGCGTCGGCGAGGACCAGCCGGGTGCCCCCGTTGATCGCGTTCGGCGCGAAGAGGTCCTTGATCCGCCCCTCGGTGGCCTTCTCCACGGCCGCGTTGACCGCCTTGCGGCTGCCCTCCGGGTCCTTCTTGAAGTCGGTGGTGTGCACTCCGGCGTCGAAGGCGGCGGCGAGGGTGGCCAGGTAATCGGGCTCCACCGGGAAGCCCTGCTGCGTCCAGACCTCGTCGCTCCGGCGCAGGGTGAGCCCGTCGCTGGTCGGGACGGGCCGGTTCAGCGCGCCGGTGACGAGGGCGTACCGCTTCGGGTCGAGGTCGGTGTGCAGGGCCTTGGCGAGTTCCTGGGCGGTCGCGCCGCGGGCGCCGGGCATCAACATGGCGAGCACGGTGGACAGCCCGGACGGGGAGACCACCAGGTTGTGCCCGGCGCCGTCCGGCGCCGCGGTGAGGGTGTGCAGGAGGTCCAGCCCGAAGGCGTCGGTGGCCTTCGCGGTGGCCGCCGCCTGGGCCGGGTCCACCGCGGGCCGACTGGCCGGCGCGGAGGCCTTCAGCTCCGAGGTACCGGCGGCCCCGGTGCTGCCGCAGCCGGCCACCAGTGGGGTGGCGAGCGCGGCGGCGAGGAGCAGCGCCGCCGGGCGGCGGGACGTACGACGACGGGTTCCGGTGCTGCTGTTCGTCATGGCCCTTCGACGCGGCACCCCGCCTTCGGGTTCCGCCTCGGCTACCGGACGACAGGAATCCGACCGCTTCGCCAGTCATCGAGCCGCTTACGGATGCTCGCGACCATGGGCAGCGCGTCCACCTCGTCCGGGTGGAACCAGGCGGTTTCGAAGGACTCGTCCGAGGTGCGGAGGGTGCCACCGACAGCCCATCCGAGGAGACAGATGGAGAACTCCTGGCGGACCTCCCCGTCGTCGTACGCGAAGACGTGGCCCGGGTTCGTATAGGTGCCGACGATCCCGGTGATCTCGATCTCGATACCCGTCTCTTCGAGGGTCTCGCGAATCCCGCATCCAGCGAGGGATTCGCCCAGCTCCATCTTTCCGCCCGGCAGTGCCCACATGCCGTTGTCGGTGCGCCGGTGCAGCAGGACTCGGCCCGTCTCGTCCACCACGACCACGGAAGCGGCCGGAACCAGGCTGTTGGCCTCGGGGGCGTTCGGATCGTCTTCGTAGTCACGCCTGGCCATTGCGATTCCGAGGATTCCTAGAACGGCAGAGCGGGCTTGCTCTCCGCCCCGATGGTGACCAGCTGCTCGTGAAACTGCCGGGTCAGAATCTCCTTCGGGTAGTTCGCCTGGAGTTCCTGGTCCAGCTCCCCGGCGATCATGAGGAGGGACGGCAATGACTTCCGCTCGGCCTCGAAGGCTCGCCCGGCGACGGAAACGGCCTCCTCAAGCTCACCTCGGCGGGCCGCAGCGACACCGAGCGTCAGCCTGGCCTCCGCCATGCGCATGGGTGAGCGCTCGGACCCGTCGGACGCCGTGCCCACCCGGATGACCTCACGGGCGTGGACCGTGGCGCGGTCGTCGTCGCCGAGCAGCCGGTACGCGTCCATCGCATAGAAGTCCCACTTGTCAGGATCGATGACGAAGTGGTGATCCGGGTGCTCCGGCTTGGGAAGGCGTTCCAGCCTCGCGCGCCCGGCCTCAAGGGCGTCTCGCACACCTCGACCGTCGCCCATGCGCCCGTACGCCTTGGCGGCCTGCCCGTAGAGCTGAGCCCCGATGGAGTGGCTGGCGTCTGCGGCGTGGCCGGCCTCTACGGCGGTGATCACGTCGGCAAATCGCCCCTGCGTGAGGGCGAACCACGCCTCAAGCTCCCATGCCCACGCGACGATCTCTCCGTGGCCGCTCTCGGCTCCGACGCGAAGGGCTGCGGCCCTGCTGAGGTTCGCGGCCTCGACCTGGCCCAGGTCGTATTCGAGGCATCCACCGAGCAGGAAAAGCCATCCGGCATCGACCAGTAGGTCACGGTGCTGCTTGAGCGAGATCCGGCGCTCCAACTGCCGGGTCACGAAGTTGATCCCCTCGCGGGTCTTCTGGTGGAGGTCGGCCGCCGGCGCGTACGGATACGCCCGACAGAGCTGGTAGATCGCGGCCTCGATCGACTCCATCGACGCCGGGTTTATGTCGGACTGCTCGATACGTCGCACCATCTCGGCCACCTCCCACAGGCCGAAGCTTCCTGTGGGCGGCAGGGCAACGGCGGCTGGCGGTTGTGCGACCACTCCTACCACAGCACCGCGTTCCCAGGGCCGGGCAGCCAAGTCGAGAAGACGACCAGGGATGCGCAGTCCGTCGGCAACCTGGATGATCTTCTCCATGGTGGTGATCGCGCCTTCACCACGGGCCAACCTGCCGACTCGTTCGGCCTTCACGTCGATGGCCTCGCCGATCTTGGTGAAGCTGATGCCGCCCCACTTCCGGGCAAGGGCGAAGACTTCGCCCAGGTCGCGACGGTTCAGGGCATCGCGCACGTCGGCGCGCTCAAGGACGTGCGGTGGCAGTGCTGCGGGCGTTGGAGCTTCAGACATGACCACGTCCCATGTGCCGATCTGACGCCGAGTCGCGCGGTGATCACCAAGTGTACCCATCATGGGCATACCCACCACGGGGGAGCGACTATGGCCCCACTACTTGAATCCTCTTCTGTGCGCAGGGAATTGCCGTCAGAGGAGGAGCGAGATGTCGACCGTCGAGATCTCCGCGTTCGAAGCGATGCTCACGCGACACCGGCGGTCTGTCCGGACCGCCAGGAATCACCTGCGCGATTTCCTCGCCCGGGTTCCCTACGGTCCTGCCCTCCTGAGTGACGGTGAGGTCGTACTCACGGAGTTGGTGACCAACGCGGTTGTGCACGCGAGGGTTTCGCCCGGGCGAAAGGTCGCCGTGCGCTTCGAGTTGCTGTGCGGCCATCTCCGGATCGAAGTGCACGACGCGAGCAGCGAGAAGCCGGTGATCCGGCGCGCAGCCGGCCCGGACGACCTCTCGGGGCGTGGGTTGTGTCCGGTGGAGGCCCTGTCCGTGGAGTGGGGCTGCGAGCCCCGGCCGGAAGGCATCGGAAAGATCATTTGGGCTCTGGTGGGCCCGGAAGGTGGTGCGCGATGAGGCTCGTGGGTACGTCCGGGGAGGCTGCGCCGTACCCGTTCCCCGTAGTGGTGGAGGTCAAGGGGATCACGGAACCCGCGCAGTTCGCCAAGCTGCCGGAAGCGCTGTCGGCGCTCCTCGCCTCGCTGCGGGCGCTGCCGCTCACCATCGAGCAACTGGACTACTTCGACGAGCTGTTCGGGCCGGACTCCGCGCAGCGCATCGGCCACCGGCTCGCGACGTACGGCGAGGTGCGGTCGCTGGCGTTCCTCGGCCTGACGCCCCACCTGGTCAAGCTGTACCCGGCCGCCCCCGGATCGCCCCGGTGAAGCGGCGCCGCCTGCGGGCCCGACTCGACCGCTTCCGCACGTGGTGGTGGTTGGACGGTCAGTTCATGCGACCGATCCGGGCCATCTCGCCGAGTAGGCGTGCCGCCCACCGTGAGGTGACGCGATGGTGCGGCGAGCCTGGGTACCTCGACAGCTGCCGGATGCAGTTGATGCGACGGATCTGGCGGGAAAACACGGGAGTTGACGACCAGCTGGCCGACCTGAACAAGGCGGCGCTGTTCCAGCGGATCTTTGGCCGCGAGACCGGGCCTTGACCGCTCAGTCCCAGAGCGCCCCGAGAGCCAGCAGCTCGTCCCGGTACTCGATCCGCTCGACCCACTCCTGCGGCCAGACCTCCTCGCCGTGGTGGGCGCCCGCGAAGGCACCCGCCAGGCAGGCGAGGGAGTCGGAGTCGCCGCTGGAGTAGGCGGCCCTGCGCACGGCGGCCACCGGGTCGTCCGGCAGCAGCAGGAAGCAGAGCAGGCCGGTGCCGAAGGCCTCCTCGGCGACCCAGCCCTCACCGGTGGCCAGGCACGGGTCGGCCTCCAGGTCGGGCGCGGCGAGCGCGGCCTCCAGTTGGTCGAGCACCTTGAGGCAGTCGTCCCAGCCGCGGGCGATGACGGCCTGCGGCGAGGCGCCGTACCAGCGGTCGGCGAGGTCGCCGAGCCAGAACTCGTCGTACCGCTCGCGGCTCGCCAGAGCGTACGCCCGCAGCACCGCGGGCAGCCCGGCGGGCGGGACGCCCTCGGCGAGCTTGCGCACGGCGAAGGCGGTGAGGTCGCTGGCGGCGAGCGCGGTCGGGTGGCCGTGGGTGAGCGCGGACTGCAGCTGGGCGGCGCCGGAGAGCTGTCGGGCGTCCAGATCGCGGATCAGCCCGATCGGGGCGACCCGCATGTTGGCGCCGCAGCCCTTGGAACCGACGTCGCTGGCCTGCTGCCAGCGGTATTCGGGACGGCTGAGCCGCTCGCAGGCGCGCAGGCAGGTCATGCCGGGGGCGCGGTTGTTCTCCGGGGAGCGCCACCAGTCGACGAACTCCTCGCGCACCGGCCGCTCCAGCCGAAGGGGCGTCAGTGGCCCGCGCTCCAGGGCGGTGCGCAGGCCGCGACCGAGGGCGAGGGTCATCTGGGTGTCGTCGGTGACCAATGCCCGCTGCGGCAGCGGGAGTTGCCGCCAATAGGGATGGTCGGCGGCGATCGCCTCGACGCTCTTGAACTCGGTCACCCGGCCGATCGCGTCCCCGATCGCCAGCCCCAGCAGTGCCCCCGTCGCCTTGCCCACGGCAGCTCCCCCCTCTTCGTCACACCTCGACCAGCAGTTCCTTGAGTCCTCGGATCACATAGCCCGGGTTCCACTCGGGCTCGCGGACCAGCCGCAGGCCCGGGGCCCGGCGCAGCAGGGTGCCATAGGACTCGGTGAGCTCCAGTCTGGCAAGCGGGGCGCCGAGACAGAAGTGGATTCCGGCGCCGAAGGTGATGTGCGGGTTGTCGGCGCGGGCGAGGTCGAGCCGGTCGGGGTCGGCGAAGCGCTCGGGGTCGCGGTTGGCGGAGCCGAAGAGGAGCGCGATCTCGGCGCCGCGCGGGATGGTGACGCCGCGGACCTCGATGTCCTCCAGCACCCAGCGCTCGAACATCTGCAGCGGGGTGTCCCAGCGCATCAGTTCCTCGACGGCGGTGGGCAGCAGTTCGTCCACCGAGCCGCGCAGCCGGGCGAGTTCCCCGGGGTTGCGGAACAGCGCCCACCAGCCGTTGCCGGTGGTGTTGACGGTCGCCTCGTGGCCGGCGTTGAGCAGCAGCACGCAGGTGGAGACCATCTCCTGCTCGCTGAGCGCGTCGGAACCCTCCTGAGCCTGGATCAGGGCGCTGATCAGGTCGGCGCCGGGGGCGGTGCGGCGCTCGCGGATCAGGGTGCGCAGGTAGTCGGAGAACTCAATGCTCGCGGTGACGGCCCGGCGGGCGGTCTCCTCGCTCGGGTTGAGTTCGAACATCCCGGTGATGTCGGCGGACCAGGGGCGCAGCAGGTACCGGTCGCCCTCCGGGACCCCGAGCATCTCGGCGATCACGGCGACCGGCAGCGGCTCGGCGACGGTGGCGATCAGGTCGCCGCCGCCGGCGGCGAGCAGCCCGTCGACCAGTTCGCCCGCGAGGCGCTGGACGGTCGGCCGCAGCCCCTCGACCATGCGCGGGGTGAACGCCTTGGAGACCAGGCGGCGGATCCGGGTGTGGTCGGGCGCCTCCAGGTCGAGCAGCCCGTGGTCGTTGAGGGTGTGGAAGGGCTCGTGCGCCGGGTCGGGCTCGGGGCGGCCGAACTCCTGGTGGCTGAAGCGGTGGGTGTAGGTGCGGCCGAGTCGGCGGTCGCGCAGCAGGGCGCTGACGTCCTCGTGGCGGGAGACGAGCCACTGGTTCGTCGGCTCGAAGTACGTCACCGGCGCGTGCTCGCGCAGCTCGGCGTACGCGTCGTACGGGTGGGCCACGAAAGCCGCCGACCAGGGGTCGAACTTCGCCGTCGTCGTCATCGGTCGTTCACTCCAGGCCGTGAGGGGAAGCCGGAAGGATCATCGTACGCATGCGGTGCGTCCGTGAAGAACCCCTTCCGGCTGCCCCTTTTCTCACGCCCGTTCCGTCACCAGCCGCCGCACCAGCTCGGGCAGCGCGCGGGAGATCGGCTCCCGGATCACCTCGGCGGCGGCCTCGTCGAAGGGGGTCGGCTCGCCGTTCATGACGATCAGCCGGGCACCGCCCTCCACCGCGATCTGCGGCAGCGCGGCCACCGGGTAGACCTGGAGGCTGGTGCCCACCGCGACGAAGATGTCGCAGGCCTTGGCGATCGCGTCGGCCTGGTCCAGCACCACCGGGTCCAGGTTCTCCCCGAACATCACCGTGCGCGGCTTGAGGATGCCGCCGCAGTCCCGGCACGCCGGGTCCGGCTCGCCCTCCTCGACCCGCGCCAGCGCCTCCTCCATCGTCCCGGTGACCCGACAGCGCACGCACTGCACCTCCCGGGCGGTGCCGTGCAGTTCGAGCACCTTGCGGGCGGGCAGGCCGGCCCGCTGGTGCAGCCCGTCCACGTTCTGGGTGAGCACCCGCACCGGCAGCCCGGAACGCTCCAGGTCCACCAGCGCGCGGTGCCCGGCGTTCGGCTCGGCGGCCAGCGCGCCGGCGTCGCGGCGCATCAGCCAGGCCCGCGCGCGCACCTCCGGATCGGCCAGGTACGGGCCGATGGTCACGAGCCGCTGGGCCGACGGGTCCTTCTGCCACAACCCCTGCGGGCCGCGGTAGTCGGGGATGCCGGAGTCGGTCGAGATGCCCGCGCCGGTGAGCACGGCGATCAGAGGACGCTTGGCGTTCATACCCGGGACGGTACGGCCGCCGCACCGCCCCCGGCCACCGATATAACCGCCCCGTCAGGCCAGCGCCGCGCGGAGCGCGGGGGCCGGGCGGGTGAGCGGGGAGAGCGCGCCGAGGTAGCAGGCGGCGGCGAGCGGGATGAAGGCCAGGTCGGCGACCGAGGCGACGGTACCGAGCAGCATCAGCACCGGGCTCCACCAGCGCAGCGTCCGGGCCGCGCCCACCGAGGCGGCGACCAGCAGGGCCAGCAGGCCGACGTAGAAGAGCAGCGGGCCGACCTTGTAGACGGCCGGCAGCACCCCGGGGACGTCCTGGACCCGCTCGAAGAGGCGCGCCTGTTCGTCCTTGGTGGCCGAGGCCAGGCCGACGTAGAGGTCGATCCCGATCTGCGTCAGCGCGGCCGCCAGGCCGATGAGCGCCGTTCCCAGCGCGGTGTTCGCGGCCAGCCGCCCGACCGTGGTGCCGCGCGGGGCGAGCAGCCGGCGCAGGGCGAGGAGGACCGGGGCGAACAGCAGCAGGCCCGCGAACATCGCGGTGTGCCCGGCGGTCCAGCCGAGGCCCGGGGCGCGGGAGCCGGGCACCAGGCGGATGCCGCCGTAGAGGGCCATCAGCGCGGGGGCGCCGACGGCGGCGTAGCAGGTGAGGCGGCTGTTCCGGAGGGCGTTCATGCGAGGTTCTCCCGTGGTGTCCGTGATCCGTTGCGACACCCCAGAGCCTCCCGGCCGGGGCCCTCGTCGCGGATCGCCCGCACCGGCGAACTCCCGGTCTCCCCCGCTGGGGGGAGCCGGTCAGGACCGCCCTGCCGGAAAGCCGCTCAGGCCTCCCCTGCCGGACGTCGCGCCTCCCCTGCCGGACGTCAGGACTCCCCCGCCACCACCGCCCCGGCCTCGTACGCGAACACCACCGCGTGCACCCGGTCGCGCAGCCCGAGCTTGCTCAGCACATTGCTGACATGCGTCTTCACGGTGTGCTCGCTGACCACCAGTTCGGCCGCGATCTCCGCGTTGGACAGCCCGCGCGCGATCAGCCGCAGCGTCTCCTGCTCGCGCACGGTCAGCTGCTCCAGCAGCTTGGACGGCGGCCGCTGCGCCCGGTCCGGCGCCCCCGGACGGCGGGCGGCGAACTCGCCGATCAGCCGCTTGGTCACCGAGGGCGCGAGCAGCGCCTCCCCCGAGGCGACCATCCGCACCCCGTGCGCCAGGTCGTCCCGGCGGACGTCCTTGAGCAGGAAGCCGCTGGCGCCCGCGTACAGCGCGTCGAAGACGTAGTCGTCGATGTCGAAGGTGGTCAGCATGATCACCTTGGTGGACGGGAACTCGGCGCACACCCGGCGGGCCGCCTCCAGCCCGTCCATCACCGGCATCCGGACGTCCAGCAGCAGCACGTCCGGGTTGTGGGCGCGCACCGCCTCGACCGCCTCGGCGCCGTCGCACGCCTCGGCCACCACCTCGATGTCCGGCTGCGCGTCCAGGATCATCCCGAACCCGGCCCGCACCAGCTCCTGGTCGTCCGCGACCACCACCCGTATCGACGTCATCCGCCCACCCTCTCCACCACGCCCGCCGGCCCCAGCGGCAGTCGGACACTCACCAGGAACCCCTTGCCCTCCGGCCCCGGACCGGCCTCGGCCCGGCCGCCGCAGGCCGCCGCCCGCTCGCGGATGCCGACCAGCCCGCGCCCGCCGGACCAGCCGGCCACCGTACGGTCGGCCTTCAGCGGCACGCCGCGCCCGTTGTCGGACACCACGACCTCCAGCACGTCACCGGTGCGCCGCACCCGGATCGCGACCCGGTCGGCCCCGGAGTGCTTGACGGTGTTGGTCAGCGCCTCCTGCACGATCCGGTACGCCGCCGCCTCCACGTCGGCGGGCACCGCGCCCAGCCCGTCCGCGAGTTCGAACTCCACCCGCAGGCCGGCCCCGCGCACCCGCTCGGCCACGTCGGCGAGTTCGGCCAGCCGGGGCTGCGGCGCCAGCTCCCGCCCCGCCTCCGGATCCTTCAGCACCCCGAGCACGCGCCGGAGTTGGACCATCGCGTCACGGCCCGAATCGGCGATGGTGTCGAAGGCGCGGATCGCCCGCTCCGGCTTGTTGTGCACCACCAGCGGCCCGGCCTCGGCCTGGATCACCATCAACGACACGGCGTGCGCCAGGATGTCGTGCATCTCCCGGGCGATCCGGGCCCGCTCCTCGGCGACCGCCCGGGCCGCCTCGGTGGCCGCCCGCTCGCCGGCCTCCCGCGCCCGCTCCGCCTGGATCCGGGCCAACTCCCGCTGGGTGCGCACCAAGGCGCCGAAGACGAAGGAACCGCCCGAGGTGAGCACGCTGAACAGCGCGCCGTTCGGCGAGTGGGTGCCGATCACGTTGGCGACCACCACCACCGCCAGCACCGGCCAGCGCTGCCGGTCGGGGAAGCGCTCCGCCACCGTGTACATCCCGATCACGGCGTACAGCGGCACCTGCGGGTTCGCCGAGTGCGCCACCACCGACAGCACCAGCGACGGCACACTGCCGACGATCAGGGCGGTCAGCGAGACGCGGCGCCGCCAGGGCAGGTACAGCGCGGTGGACACCGCCAGCAGGTAGACCCACCAGGGCCAGTCCGTGTCGTCGTTGTAGACCGCCCAGACCGACACCGCGGCCGAGCAGACCGCCAGGAAGGTGTCCAGCACGTACGGGCTCAGCCCGGTCGTCCGTGTCCGCCAGCGCGCCACGCGCTCCACCGTCGCACCTCCCCCGTACCCGGGGGCCCCGCCCCCGCGGAGAAGATCATGCCCTACCGGCAGAACCTCCGGCACCGCCCGGTCAGGCACCGCTGACCGTCACACCGCCGGTCTCCGCCCGCGCGGTGATGCTGTGCGCCGCGCCCGGCTGGGAGGGGATGCTCACGTCCGTCCCGCCCGTCGTGGCCCGCGCGTCCACCGTGTACGTCTCCCCGGACGGCACCTTCAGGTTCACCCCGCCGTTCGAGGTCGTCGCCTCCACCTTCGCCGGCGCGCCGGCGAAGGTGGCCCGCACTCCCCCGTTCACGGCGCTCAGCCGCACCTGCGGGGAGGTCAGCCCACCGGCCTCGACCCCGCCGTTCGTCACGTCGGCGTCGACCTCGGCGGCCAGCCCGGACAGCTTGATGCCGCCGTTGCCCTCCTTGACCCGCACCTTGGTCCCGGCCGGCACCCGCACGGTGTAGCCGATCCCGCAGGAGTCGCAGTCGTACGTCAGCCGGAGCACGCCGTCCTTGATCTCATGGGTGCTCTTCGGCGCGTCCCCCTTGTAGTTCTGGTTCTCGACCACGTGCACCGCATCGTCGCCGCCGGTCACCACCACGCCGCCGTTCTGCCCCTCGACCACCAGCTCCTTGACCTGCTCGGCCACCCCGTAGCTGACCGTCCGGTGCTCCTGGTCGTCCCCGATCGGCAGACAACCCGACATCCCGACCAGCACCCCAGCGGTGATCGCCATCGCGCCCAGCACTCGCTTCATTTCCGGCCCCTTCACAAGCCCCGTCATCCCGACACCGAGAAGCCTCCCGCAGCGGCCCCTCCGCCACCTCCCCCGCCGGAGCGGTTCCCTCGGCTCCCCCGCGAGGGGGAGCCGAGGGGAATTCGCGGAATCGCCGACGGCGCGGCCGGTTCGCGAGTAGCTTGTTTGCCCGCGCTCAACCACCCACGCCCACCCCTGCCGAGGCGAACACAACGAGGGCTGATCAGCCATGGCCAACACGCCGTCCGGCGGACCCGGTCCCGCGACCGGCCACGGCCTCGACGACCGCGTGCCCTTCCTGGCCAGGCTGGACCACGCCGACCGCAGCGCACTGCTCGCCCTCGGCCGCCGGCTCAGCTACCCCGCGCGGTCCACCGCGCTGCGCGAGGGCGAACCCTCCGACCACGTCCTGCTCGTCCTGCACGGCTGGCTGAAGGTGACCGCCGCCGCCGAGAACGGGTACGAGGCACTGCTCGCGCTGCGCGGACCGGGCGACATCGTCGGCGAGTCCGCCGCCCTCAGCGGACGACCTCGGGCGGCCACCGTCACCGCGCTGGAGCAGGTCGAGGCCGCCGCCGTCGACCGCGCCACCTTCACCGATTACCTGCAACGCACCCCCGCGGCCTCGATGCAACTGCTGGCACTCTCCACCGACCGGCTGCGCGCGGCCGACCACCACCGGCTGAAGTTCGCCTCGCTCAGCGTCAGCGAGCGCCTCGCCGACCTCCTGCTGGAACTGGCCCGCACCCACGGGCGCCGGACGGACGAGGGCATCGTCATCTCGGTCCCGCTCAGCCAGCAGGAGCTGGCCGGCTCGGTGGGCGCCTCCCGGGAGGCCGTCGCCCGACTGCTCAAGTCCCTGCGGGACCGCGGCATCGTCGCCACCAGCCGCCGCTCGCTGGTCATCGCGCGCCCCGACCTGCTCCGGAGGCCCGGTCAACTCCGTTGATCCGTACAGAGGTTCTGTGCACACCGTCACAGAACGAATGCCTCACCCGCGCTCACGCCACCGTGCCCGCACCGGGCAGGCTGAGGCCCGATGACGAACCGAGAGGTGACCATGACCGAGCCGGTGAACCACACCATCCTGCTGCTGGACATCGAGCAGTTCGGCCGGCGGGACGACGTCGAGCAGGCCTTCATGCGCCGGATGCTCTACTCCGTCCTGCACGAGACACTGCGCAGCGCCGGCATCGAACCCGCCGAACAGCGGCTGGAGGACCGCGGTGACTCGGTGATGGCCCTGATCAGCCCCACCGTCCCCAAACCCAAACTGCTGCACGCCCTGATCAACGAGACCCCCACCCTGCTGCACGCCAACAACCGCCTCGCCGCCGACAGCGCCCGGGTGCGGCTGCGGATCGTGCTCGCCGCCGGCGAGGTCGCCGTCCAGGAGCTGGGCGGAGCGCTCGGCGGCGTGGTCGGCTGGGACCTCAACCAGGCCTTCCGGCTGCTCGACTCGACGGCCCTGCGGGAGGCGCTGAAGCACCGGGACGGCCCGTGCGTGCTCAGCGTCTCCGACGCGGTCTACCAGGGCATCGTCCGACACGGCCACGGCGGGCTGCCGACGGACGCCTTCCACCGGATCACCGTCCAGGGCAAGGAGGGCGACTTCCCCGCCTGGCTGTACGGCGAACCGGCGCCGACGCCGGTCGCCGTCCCTCCGGCCCCCCAGGGCATTCCCATCGCGGCCGCCGCCCCTTCCGCCTCCCCTTCCGCCTCCCCATCCGCCGCCCCTTCGGCTGGCCCGGCCCCGGCCCCCGCCGCCCCTTCGGCCGACCCGGCCCCGAGCTCCGCCGCCGCCCCGGCCCCGAGCCGGACGCCCGCCACCTTCCAGTTCCTCGGCGGCTCACCGTCCTTCGGCGGCAACCTGATCGGCGGCGACCAGCACGTCGTCTCCGGCGGCGAGGTCCACGGCGACGTCAACACCGGCAACACCGTCGGCGGCGACCGATGACCGCCACCCCCGAGCAGGAGGCCTCCCAGCAGCCGGCCGACCCCGACCAGGACGGCGCCGAACTCCAGGAGGCCCCGCCCGAGGAACCCCAGAACGCCTGGGAGGCCGCCCAGGAACTGCTGGAGCACGTCCCGGACGCCTTCGCCGGCCACGGTTTCCTCTTCGCCGGCGGCAACCCCCGCTTCGGCGGCGACCTCGTCGGCGGCGACCAGCACACCGTCTCCGGCGGGCAGGTCCACGGCGACGTCGTCACCGGCCACAAGACCACCGTCTACCAGCTCGGCTCCGCCTTCGGCGCGCCGCTGCACGCCTCGGGCGAGGTCCCTCTCGACGAACTCGCCGCCCTGACCTCGGTCTTCCAACCCGGACCGGACTTCGATGACGCCATCCGGCAACTTCGCGAGCAGCGGGTCCTGATCCTCACCGGCCGTGCCGACACCGGTCGCCGCTCCGCCGGGCTGATGCTTCTGCGAGTGCTGGGTGCGCGGCAGGTCCGCAACCTCGACCCCGATGTCTCCCCCGCCTCGCTGCTCACCGGCGCCGAGCAGGCCAAGGGTTACCTGCTCGCTGACTACACCACCTCCCGGACCCGCCCGCTGCGCCGCCCCGACCTCGACCGTCTCCGCGAGACCCTCACCAAACAGGACGGCTACCTGGTCATCACCACCGTCCGATCCGGCTCGATGCGTGAACTGTCCACGGTCGACTGGCAGCCGCCCGACCCCCGGGACGTGCTCCGCAAACATCTGTCCGCTCGGCTGGCGCACGTCTCGGCCCCGCCGATCAAAGAGCTGCTCGCCCTCGACCCCGTCCGGGAGTTCCTGGCGCAGAACCGGCCGATGCGGGAACTCGCCGAGTTCGCCGTCGCGCTCTCCGAGTACTCGCCCGGAACGGACAAACCCTCGAACCTCACCAACTTCGGCCACGGCGTCGTCCAGGAGCAGGTCGGCCGCTGGTTCGGCGACCCCGAACTCCCGATCCGCGAAAAGGCGTTCCTGATCTCCCTGGCCGTCTTCGACCACGCCCCGTACCCGCTCGCCGCCGAGGGCGCCGACAAGCTGTTCCGCCGACTGGAGACGATCCGCACCCCCGGACGGCCCGACGGTATCCCGCCGTTCGGCAGCTCGATCGAGGAGCGGATGACCCTCGCCCGGGCCGAACTCACCGAGGAGACCGAGCAGACCCCGTGGGGCCCGGTCCCGCAGCGGATGGCCTCCTTCCTCGACCCCCGCACCTCGCACACGCTGCTGCGCGAGGTCTGGGCGAGCCATCCCTCCGCCCGCCCCGCGATCACCGGCTGGCTGAACGCGCTGGCCACCGACTCCCGCGCCCTGGTCCGCACCCGGGTGGCCTCCGCCACCGCCCTGCTCGCCTCCGTCGACCTCTCCGCCACGATGAGCGCCCTGCTCGGCCCGTGGTCCGGCGCCAAGGACTTCCGGCTGTGCGTCCAGGCCGCCAACAGCCTCGCCCTCGCGTACCACGCGGGCACCGGCGCCGTCCCGCGCATCCTGCGCAGCTGGGCGGCCGACGACAACGCCCACCGCCGCTGGACCGCCATCCGCTGCTACGCCCTGCTCGGCCCGCTGCTCCCGGCCCAGGCGCTGGAGGCCTTCGCACTGGCCGCCGACCGGCTCACCGCCGCGGAACTCGACCAACTCGCCGCCAAGCTCCGGCTCGGCAACCAGGCCCCGGCCGTCGACCAGCCCAACCGCTACCAGGCACTCGGCCTGGTCGAGGCCGCCGAACTGCTGCTGCTCTCCCCCGAGGCCGAGGAGGCCCTGCGCGCCCTGGTCCGCTGGCTCTCCGGCCCGGCCGGCCTGCGGCAGCTCGCCCTGGCCACCTTCCTGACCGCCGCGCAGCGCACCGAGGACACCGTCGTGGGCCGGCCGCTGCTGCTCGACTGGTACGCCCGGAGCCCGCGCCCCGAACCGGGGGGCGTGGTCAGCGTCACGGTGCTGTCGGCCCCCGAGGAGCCGCCGCCGGTCCGGTCCCTGCTGGCCCTCCTGTGGCGTACGGCCCTCACCGACCGCCTCTACGGCACCGTCGCCCTGGGCGTCCTGCGCGGCTGGCTGATCGGCGCCACCGACCAGCCCGAGACGGACTCCCGACTCACCGAGCTGTTCGACGACCTGGCGGTCACCGAGCGCGACCGCCAGCGGCTCGACCACCTCGTCCGCACCGTCCGCGACGGCGGCCCGGCCACCCTGCCGCCCGCGCCGTCCCCGTCCAGCGGCTGAGGCCGAAGTCCACCCGACCCGTCCCGATCCTGGAGCATCCGCGCATGTCGGCACGACACCGCCCCGACCTCCCCACCGGGGACCTCAGTGACCCGGTCCTGAAGGTCCACCCGTTGGGCCGCTCGCTCGGCCTGCCCAAGCGGCCGGCCGCCCGCGCCGACTCCGCGCTGGTGCTGACCTCGCCCTCCGGCGAGCACCAGGTCTTCCTCCCACCGCACCGCCCCGGCTTCAGCGATCTGGTCGGCCGCGGCTACCAGGCCGCGTACGAGATCGACCTCGGCCTGCACCACCTGCGGATGGTGGAGCGGCTGCCCGGCCGGGACGACGTCGGCGCCTTCGAGGCCGTGGTGGAGATCGACTGGCAGGTCACGGTCCCGGAACTGGTGGTGACCAGCCGGATCGGTGACGTCCCGGCCGTGCTCGTCCCCCGCATCCGGCAGCGGATGCGCGCGGTCACCCGCACCCTCACCACCGACCAGAGCGGCGAGGCCGAACTCGCCGTCCAGCAGGCGCTGGACGAGTACCCGGTCGCCGAGGCCGAGGGCCTGCGGGTGGGCTGCGCCGTCCAGCTCGAC
Organism: Kitasatospora sp. NPDC048296; assembly: GCF_043201815.1. NCBI lineage: Bacteria > Bacillati > Actinomycetota > Actinomycetes > Kitasatosporales > Streptomycetaceae > Kitasatospora > Kitasatospora sp. NPDC048296. Next base: position 26,707 of record NZ_JBICZB010000004.1, on the reverse strand, counting down.
ATCGACCAGGCCGCCCGCGACCAGAAGGAGCGGCTGCGCGGGTACCACTTCGACACCCAGGCACATCCGCACGCCCTCCGGCAGGTCCAGGAGGCGAACGAGATCCTGGCCGCGAAGGCGAAGTTCTACCAGTACCACCTGGAGCAGGGCGGGGTGGCCGCCTGGGCCCTCCAGGTCGCCGCCCACCCGGAAGACCTGCCGCGGGCGCTCGGCTACCTGAAGGACGAGCAGCAGGAGCTGGTCCAGGGGCAGCTCTCGGTGATCCAGCGGCTGCTCGACCAGGACGCCCTGGAGGACTTCGAACTGGAGGGCCCGCGCCGGGACGCCAAGGCCGCGTTCGAGGCCATCCTGCGCGCCCGGCCCGGCGCCCCGGGGACGCCCCGGCTCGACAAGGGCCCGAACCCGCCGCTCCCCCGGTGAACCCGGGGAACCCGTAGGCGCCGACCTGTTCCCGCCGGTCACCGCCCTGCTGCTGGGCTGACCCGGTTCCGCACACCCGTCCGCACCCGTCCGCACCCGTCCACCGCCGTACGGACGCCGCTGTCGCGCGCGTCCCGTCCCAAGGACTCCGTCATGACCGAACCGACCTATCCGGACGCTCCGCCGCCGCAGTACCCGACGTCCCCGCCGCCCTACCCGACCGTCCCGCCGCAGCACCCGCACGGCGCTCCCCAGCACCCGGCCGCGGCCCCGCCGCAGTACCCCACCGCCGCACCGGAGTACCCGGCCGCGGCCCCGCCGCAGTACCCCACCGCACCTCCGCCCCCGCCGCAGTACCCCACCACCGTCCCGCCGCAGTACGCACCCCCGCCTCAGCGGCAGCCCCACGTCCCGGCCCAGGGCTTCGCCCCGCCGCCCGCACCGCCGCAGCCGCCCGTTCTCGACCCCACGGTCGACATCGACCCGCACACCGGCCGGATCCACCTGGCCGCCCGCCAGCGCGGCGCCGACGCCACCACGATCGGTCAACTGCTGTTCCAGCTCCCGCACTTCCTCTGCAGCCTGGTGGTCGTCGCGATCGTCTCGCTGTTCCTCCCCTCCCCCGCCAACCTGCTGCTGATCGGTCTCTGGATCGCCTCGGGCGCACTGGTCTTCCACCGCCCCACCGAGAAGATCCTCGCCCGCTACCTGTTCCGGATGCGCCCGGCGCTGCACTCCGAGCTGACCCGCCTGGAGCCGATCTGGCACCAGGTGACCGCCAAGGCCGGGGTGAACCCGGAGTCGTACGACCTGTGGATCGAGGACCACAAGAGCATCAACGCGACGGCGGCCGCCGGGCACATCGTCGCGGTCACCCGGTACGCGCTGGACACCCTGCCGGCCGCGCAGCTGGCGGGTGTGCTGGCGCACGAGCTCGGCCACCACCGCGGCGGCCACGCCTGGGCGGGCCTGCTCGGCTACTGGTACTCGCTGCCGGCCCGGTTCAGCTGGGCGCTGTTCCGCTTCGTCGCCGTGATCGCGTTCCGGATCGCCGCGTTCTTCTCGCTGCTCGGCGCGCTGGTGGTGGGGCTGGTCTCGGTGGTCCTGGTGGTGGCCGTGGCCTTCGCCTTCCCGCCGCTGCTGCTGCTCCTCGTCACGCCCTACCTGCTCGCCGCGGTCGGCCGCCGCTCCGAGCTACGGGCCGACGTCCAGGCGGCCGAGCTCGGCTTCGCCGACGCCCTGATCGAGGTCTTCCACGGCTTCCTGCGGGACGAGGAGGCGGCGCTGGCGGTCGCCGCGCGGGAGAACGGCGGCCGGGCCGTCCGCCCGGGCCTCGGTCAGCGGCTGCTGTCCACCCACCCCGACACCCACACCCGGATCCGCCGCCTGGAGGACTGGCGCGCGGCGGCGGCCACCGGCGCGCGCTGAACCCGCCCGCCGAGCAGGCCTGCTGACCACACCCGGTAGCCGGAAACGCCGCAGGGCGGCCACCCCGTGAGGGGTGACCGCCCTGCGATCAGTGACGCGCGACTCAGCCGGTGTACGGGCCGTAGTCGTAGTCGTCCAGCGGAACGGCCTGGCCGGAGCCGGCGCCGAAGGGCGACAGGTCGTAGTCGTCGTAGCCGACGGCCGAGTACATCGCGGCCTTGGCCTCCTCGGTCGGCTCGACCCGGATGTTGCGGTAGCGGGGCAGACCCGTACCGGCCGGGATGAGCTTACCGAGGATGACGTTCTCCTTGAGGCCCAGCAGCGGGTCCGACTTGGCGTGGATCGCCGCGTCGGTGAGGACCCGGGTCGTCTCCTGGAAGGAGGCGGCCGACAGCCAGGACTCGGTGGCCAGCGAGGCCTTGGTGATACCCATCAGCTGCGGACGGCCGGAGGCGGGGTGACCGCCCTCGGAGACCACGCGACGGTTCTCGGTCTCGAACCGGCCGCGCTCGACGAGCTCGCCCGGGAGCAGCTCGGCGTCGCCCGACTCGATGATCGTCACGCGGCGGAGCATCTGCCGGATGATGATCTCGATGTGCTTGTCGTGGATCGACACACCCTGCGAGTTGTAGACCTTCTGGACCTCGGCGACCAGGTGGACCTGGACGGCACGCTGGCCCATGATGCGCAGGACGTCGTGCGGGTTGGTGGCACCCATGGTCAGCTTCTGGCCGACCTCGACCGCCTCGCCCTCGCTGACCAGCAGCTTCACACGCTTCGAGACCGGGTAGGCGATCTCGTCGGTGCCGTCGTCCGGCGTGATGACGATCTTGCGGGTCTTCTCGGTGTCCTCGATCCGCGCCCGGCCGGTGGCCTCCGAGATCGGGGCCACACCCTTGGGGGTACGGGCCTCGAAGAGCTCGACGACACGCGGCAGACCCTGGGTGATGTCGTCACCGGCCACACCACCGGTGTGGAAGGTACGCATGGTCAGCTGGGTACCGGGCTCACCGATGGACTGGGCGGCGATGATGCCGACCGCCTCACCGATGTCGACCAGCTTGCCGGTGGCCAGCGAGCGGCCGTAGCAGAAGGCACAGGTGCCGACGGCCGACTCACAGGTCAGGATCGAGCGGACCTTGACCTCGGACACGCCGTGGCGGATCAGCTCGTCGATCAGCACGTCACCGAGGTCGGTGTTGGCCGTGGCGAGGAGCTTGCCGTCGACGGTGATGTCCTCGGCGAGCATGCGGGCGTACACGCTGGTCTCGACGTCGTCGGCCTTGCGCAGCACGCCGTCGGCGCCCACGGAACCGATCGACAGCTTCAGGCCGCGCTCGGTGCCGCAGTCCTCCTCGCGAATGATGACGTCCTGGGAGACGTCGACCAGACGACGGGTGAGGTAACCGGAGTCGGCGGTACGGAGGGCGGTGTCGGCCAGACCCTTACGGGCACCGTGGGTGGAGATGAAGTACTCCAGCACGGTGAGACCCTCACGGAACGACGCCTTGATGGGTCGCGGGATGGTCTCGTTCTTGGCGTTCGACACCAGACCACGCATACCGGCGATCTGACGCATCTGCATCATGTTTCCACGAGCACCCGAGTCGACCATCATGAAGATGGGGTTCGTCTTCGGGAAGTTCGCGGCCATGGCGTCCGCGACCTCGTTGGTCGCCTGGGTCCAGATGCCGACGAGCTCCTGCTTGCGCTCGTCGTTGGTGATCAGACCGCGCTCGTACTGCTTCTGGACCTTCTCCGCCTTCGCCTCGAAGCCCTCCAGGATCTGGGGCTTGCTCGGCGGGACGATGACGTCCGAGATCGAGACGGTGACACCCGAGCGGGTCGACCAGTGGAAGCCGGCCGCCTTCAGGTTGTCCAGGGTCGCCGCGACGACGACCTTGGGGTAGCGCTCCGCCAGGTCGTTGACGATCGCGGAGAGCTGCTTCTTGCCCACCTCGTAGTCGACGAACGGGTAGTCCTCGGGCAGCAGCTCGTTGAAGAGCGCGCGGCCCAGGGTGGTGCTCAGGCGGAAGGGCTCGCCCTCGAACCAGGTCTGCTGGCCGTCCTCGTCCACCGGAGCGGTCCAGCCGCGCGGCGGGACGGTGCCGGCGCCGAGGCGCAGCTCGATCGGGGCCTGGACGTCCAGCTCGCGGGCGTCGAAGGCCATGATCGCCTCGGCGGTCGACGAGAAGGTGCGGCCGGCGCCCTTCACGTTGTCGCGGTCCGAGGTCAGGAAGAACAGACCGAGCACCATGTCCTGGGTCGGCATGGTGACGGGGCGACCGTCGGCCGGCTTCAGGATGTTGTTCGAGGACAGCATCAGGATGCGGGCCTCGGCCTGCGCCTCCGCGGAGAGCGGCAGGTGGACGGCCATCTGGTCACCGTCGAAGTCCGCGTTGAACGCGGTGCAGACGAGCGGGTGGATCTGGATGGCCTTGCCCTCGACCAGCTGCGGCTCGAAGGCCTGGATGCCGAGGCGGTGCAGGGTGGGCGCACGGTTCAGCAGGACCGGGTGCTCGGCGATGACCTCTTCGAGCACGTCCCACACGACCGGGCGGGCACGCTCGACCATGCGCTTGGCCGACTTGATGTTCTGCGCGTGGTTCAGGTCGACCAGGCGCTTCATCACGAACGGCTTGAAGAGCTCCAGCGCCATGGCCTTCGGCAGACCGCACTGGTGCAGCTTGAGCTGCGGGCCGACGACGATGACCGAACGGGCCGAGTAGTCGACTCGCTTGCCGAGCAGGTTCTGGCGGAAACGACCCTGCTTGCCCTTCAGCATGTCGCTGAGGGACTTCAGCGGGCGGTTGCCCGGACCGGTGACCGGACGGCCGCGGCGGCCGTTGTCGAACAGCGCGTCGACGGCCTCCTGGAGCATGCGCTTCTCGTTGTTCACGATGATCTCGGGGGCACCGAGGTCGAGCAGGCGCTTCAGGCGGTTGTTGCGGTTGATCACGCGGCGGTACAGGTCGTTCAGGTCGGAGGTCGCGAAGCGGCCACCGTCCAGCTGCACCATCGGACGCAGGTCCGGCGGGATGACCGGGACGCAGTCCAGCACCATGCCGTTGGGCTTGTTGCTGGTCTGCAGGAACGCGGAGACGACCTTGAGGCGCTTCAGCGCACGGGTCTTCTTCTGGCCCTTGCCGGTGCGGATGATCTCGCGCAGACGCTCGGCCTCTTCGGCCAGGTCGAAGGTCTCCAGGCGGTCCTTGAGGGCCGCCGCGCCCATCGAGCCGGAGAAGTAGGTGCCGAAGCGGTCGCGCAGCTCGCGGTAGAGCAGCTCGTCGCCCTCGAGGTCCTGGACCTTGAGGTTCTTGAAGCGGGCCCACACCTCGTCGAGGCGGTCGAGCTCGCGCTGCGCACGGTCGCGCAGCTGCTTCATCTCGCGCTCGGCACCCTCGCGCACCTTGCGGCGCACGTCGGCCTTGGCGCCCTCGGCCTCCAGCTCGGCCAGGTCGTTCTCGGCCTTCTTGGCGCGGCCTTCGAGGTCGGAGTCGCGACGGTTCTCGATGTGCTGGCGCTCGACCGAGACGTGCGCCTCCAGGGACGGCAGGTCGCGCTGGCGGCGCTCGTCGTCGACCCAGGTGATCATGTAGGCGGCGAAGTAGATGACCTTCTCGAGGTCCTTCGGCGCCAGGTCGAGCAGGTAGCCGAGGCGGGACGGCACACCCTTGAAGTACCAGATGTGGGTCACCGGGGCGGCCAGCTCGATGTGGCCCATCCGCTCGCGGCGCACCTTGGCGCGGGTCACCTCGACGCCGCAGCGCTCACAGATGATGCCCTTGAAGCGGACGCGCTTGTACTTACCGCAGTAGCACTCCCAGTCCCGGGTCGGGCCGAAGATCTTCTCGCAGAAGAGGCCGTCCTTTTCGGGCTTCAGGGTGCGGTAGTTGATGGTCTCCGGCTTCTTGACCTCGCCGTGCGACCACTGGCGGATGTCGTCGGCGGTGGCCAGGCCGATGCGGAGCTCGTCGAAGAAGTTGACGTCAAGCACTGGTCGTCAAGCCCTCTTTCGTAATTCGAGAGTCTTATCTGTGGTCTGAGGGGGGCCTGGGGGCGGGCCGGCTGCTCGGGACAGCCGGCCCGACCTCCGTCAGACCTCTTCGACGCTGCTCGGCTCGCGCCGGGACAGGTCGATGCCGAGCTCCTCGGCGGCGCGGAACACGTCCTCGTCGGAGTCCCGCATCTCGATGGACTGGCCGTCCGAGGACAGCACCTCCACGTTGAGGCAGAGCGACTGCATTTCCTTGATGAGAACCTTGAAGGACTCGGGAATGCCGGGCTCGGGGATGTTCTCGCCCTTGACGATGGCCTCGTAGACCTTGACTCGGCCGAGGACGTCGTCGGACTTGATGGTGAGCAGCTCCTGCAGTGCGTACGCAGCGCCGTACGCCTCCAGGGCCCACACCTCCATCTCACCGAAGCGCTGACCACCGAACTGCGCCTTACCACCGAGCGGCTGCTGGGTGATCATCGAGTACGGACCGGTCGAACGGGCGTGCAGCTTGTCGTCGACCAGGTGGTGCAGCTTGAGGATGTACATGTAGCCGACCGAGACCGGCATCGGGAACGGCTCGCCGGAGCGACCGTCGAACAGGCGGGCCTTGCCGGTGGAGTTCACCAGGCGCTCACCGTCACGGGTGAGGGTGGTGTTGTCCAGCAGGCCGGTGATCTCGTCCTCGCGGGCGCCGTCGAAGACCGGGGTGGCGAGGTTGGTCCCACCCTCGACCTGGTCGGCGCCGATCGCCTGCAGGCGCTGGGCCCACTCGTCGGCGAGACCGGAGACGTCCCAGCCCTGCTTGGCGAGCCACCCGAGGTGGATCTCCAGGACCTGTCCCGGGTTCATTCGGGACGGGACACCCAGCGGGTTGAGGATGATGTCGACCGGGGTGCCGTCCTCGAGGAAGGGCATGTCCTCGACCGGCAGGATCTTGGAGATGACACCCTTGTTGCCGTGGCGGCCGGCGAGCTTGTCACCGTTGGTGATCTTGCGCTTCTGGGCCACGTAGACGCGGACCAGCTGGTTCACGCCCGGGGGAAGCTCGTCGCCCTCCTCGCGGTCGAAGACGCGGACGCCGATGACCTTGCCGGACTCACCGTGCGGCACCTTCAGCGAGGTGTCGCGGACCTCACGGGCCTTCTCACCGAAGATCGCGCGGAGCAGGCGCTCCTCGGGGGTCAGCTCGGTCTCACCCTTCGGGGTGACCTTGCCGACGAGGATGTCACCGGTGACGACGTCGGCGCCGATCCGGATGATGCCGCGCTCGTCGAGGTCGGCGAGGACCTCCTCGGAGACGTTCGGGATGTCCCGGGTGATCTCCTCGGGGCCGAGCTTGGTGTCACGGGCGTCGACCTCGTGCTCCTCGATGTGGATCGAGGAGAGGACGTCGTCCTGCACAAGGCGCTGCGACAGGATGATCGCGTCCTCGTAGTTGTGACCCTCCCACGACATGAACGCCACGAGCAGGTTCTTGCCGAGGGCCATCTCGCCCGCGTCGGTGCAGGGGCCGTCGGCCAGCACCTGGCCGGACTCGACCCGGGCACCCTCGTCCACGAGCACCTTCTGGTTGAAGGCGGTGCCCTGGTTGGAGCGGGTGAACTTGGCGGCGCGGTACGTGGTGTACGTGCCGTCGTCGTTGGCCACGGTGACGTAGTCGGCCGAGACCTCCTGGACGACACCGGCCTTCTCGGCGGTGATCACGTCGGCGGCGTCGACGGCGCAGCGGTACTCCATGCCGGTACCGACCAGCGGGGCCTCGCTCTTCAGCAGCGGCACCGCCTGGCGCATCATGTTCGAGCCCATGAGCGCGCGGTTGGCGTCGTCGTGCTCGAGGAACGGGATCATGGCGGTCGCGACCGACACCATCTGGCGCGGCGAGACGTCCATGTAGTCGATCTCGGAGCCCGGGATGTAGTCGATCTCGCCACCACGGCGGCGGACCAGGACGCGCGGCTCGGCGAAGTGCAGGTCCGCGGTCAGCGGCGCGTTCGCCTGGGCGATGACGTAGCGGTCCTCCTCGTCGGCGGTGAGGTAGTCCACCTGCTCGGTGACCACACCGTCGACGACCTTGCGGTACGGGGTCTCGATGAAGCCGAAGGCGTTGACCCGGCCGTACGAGGCCAGCGACCCGATCAGACCGATGTTCGGGCCTTCCGGGGTCTCGATCGGACACATGCGGCCGTAGTGCGAGGGGTGCACGTCACGGACCTCGAAGCCGGCGCGCTCACGGGAGAGACCACCGGGGCCGAGGGCGGACAGACGACGCTTGTGGGTCAGGCCCGACAGCGGGTTCGTCTGGTCCATGAACTGCGACAGCTGGCTGGTGCCGAAGAACTCCTTGATGGAGGCGACGACCGGCCGGATGTTGATCAGGGTCTGCGGCGTGATCGCCTCGACGTCCTGGGTGGTCATGCGCTCGCGCACGACGCGCTCCATACGGGCGAGACCCGTACGGACCTGGTTCTGGATGAGCTCGCCGACGTTGCGCAGGCGGCGGTTGCCGAAGTGGTCGATGTCGTCGACCTCGACCACGATGTCGCGGCCGGTCTCGTCACGCCACTCGGTCTCACCGGCGTGCAGCTTCACCAGGTACTTGATCGCACCGATGATGTCGGGCTCGGTGAGCACGCCGGAGTCCAGCGACTCGGCGTTGCCCAGCTTGCGGTTGAGCTTGTACCGGCCGACCTTCGCCAGGTCGTAGCGCTTCGGGTTGAAGTACAGGTTCTCCAGAAGCGTCTGCGCGGCCTCGCGCGTCGGCGGCTCGCCCGGACGCAGCTTGCGGTAGATGTCCAGCAGCGCGTCGTCCTGGCCCTGGGTGTGGTCCTTCTCCAGGGTGTTGCGCATCGACTCGTACTCGCCGAACTCCTCGAGAATCATCTCGTTGGTCCAGCCGAGAGCCTTGAGCAGCACGGTGACGGACTGCTTGCGCTTGCGGTCGATGCGGACGCCGACCATGTCGCGCTTGTCGATCTCCATCTCCAGCCAGGCACCACGCGAGGGGATGACCTTGCAGGAGTAGATGTCCTTGTCGGACACCTTGTCCAGGGTGGAGTCGAAGTACACACCCGGGGAGCGGACCAGCTGCGACACGACGACACGCTCGGTGCCGTTGATCACGAACGTGCCCTTGTGGGTCATGAGCGGGAAATCGCCCATGAAGACCGTCTGAGACTTGATCTCACCGGTCTCGTTGTTGGTGAACTCGGCCGTGACGAAGAGCGGAGCCGCGAACGTGAAGTCGCGGTCCTTGCACTCGTCAATGGAGTTCTTCGGCGGCTCGAAACGGTGGTCGCGGAAGGTCAGGGACATCGACCCGCTGAAGTCCTCGATCGGGGAGATCTCCTCGAAGATCTCCTCCAGACCGGACTTGGTGGGGACGTCCTGACCGGACTCCAGCGCCTGCTCGACCCGGGTCTTCCAGGCCGCGTTGCCGAGCAGCCAGTCAAAGCTCTCGGTCTGCAGGGCCAGGAGGTTCGGGACCTCGAGGGGCTCCTTGATCTTCGCGAAGGAGACGCGGAGCGGGGCGGTGGATGCGGCGGAATTGTTCGAGGCGTTGCGCGGCGCGGCCAAGAGGGGGGTCCTTCCGAGGGCTCGGAGCTCACTACGCGCGTACCAGCCGGGCCTGCTTGAGCCTAGGTGCCGCCTCCCGCCACCGGCCTCTGCCGGGGTCGAAACCCCAGGTCAGAGCCGCTTTGCGGAGGCGGTGCCAGACCCCTTCAGGGCAACGCAAACTCCGGGCGACGAGTCACGGAGAAGCTAACAGGCAGCGCAAAGGGACAGTGTAGCCAAAGGCCACACTGCTGTCCAGCTCTGATTCGGAGACCGAATCGGAGACTCCTCCCGGTAGCCGGCGGACGCGTGCGCCCACCGGGTACTGCTCTAACTCACGTGGAGTCACTTCCCGCCGGAGCCGCTGGTTATGCATCCAGCCGCAAACCAACCGGGCGGACTCGCGCCTTGAGAATCGCGCGCCGCGCCGGGTTCGTCAAGGGCCCGCCGGCGGTGCGGACCTCGACCCGTCTATCGGCCCGAACCCCTCCGGCGTTACAGAAGCCGTGGTGGGGGCCACCGCCGATGACGGTGATCACCATACTCCTCGGCACCGACAGTGCCGAGTGGGCGTTCGGCCACACCGGTGGCCGTGCCGATCCGGACAGCGGAAGGGGACCGCGTGTCCGGAAACGCGAAAAGGCCGGGCCGACCACCCGCAAGGGTGATCGGCCCGGCCTCAGGCCCCCTCAGAGGGGGCGAGAAGTCACTTGACGGTGACCTTGGCGCCGGCACCCTCAAGGGCGGCCTTGGCCTTCTCGGCAACGTCCTTGGCAACCTTCTCCAGGACCTTGGCACCAGCGGTGTCAACGAGGTCCTTGGCCTCCTTCAGGCCGAGGGAGGTCAGGGTGCGCACCTCCTTGATGACCTGGATCTTCTTGTCGCCGGCACCGTCGAGGATGACGTCGAACTCGTCCTGCTCCTCAGCGGCCTCGGCGGCCGGGCCGGCAACGCCGGCGGCGGCCACAGCGACCGGGGCGGCAGCGGTGACGTCGAACTTCTCCTCGAAGGCCTTCACGAAGGCAGCGAGCTCGATGAGGGTGAGCTCCTCGAACTGCGCGAGCAGCTCGTCCTGGGTCAGCTTCGCCATGATTGGCGTCCTTCCACTAAATCGGCAGGTGGTGCCGGATGTACGGGTTGGCGGGCGTACGGGCCCGCAGCGAGGCGTGAGCCTGCCGAATTACTCGGCGGCCTCGTCCTCGGCGGCGGGAGCCGGCGTACCGGCACCGCCCTGCTCGACCTTGTCGCGCAGCGCGTCCACGGTGCGGACGAGCTTCGACGGCAGGGCCTGGAAGAGCGCGGCAGCCTGGGACTGCTTGGCCTTCAGGGCACCCGCCAGCTTGGCGAGCAGCACCTCGCGGGACTCGAGGTCCGCGAGCTTCTTGATCTCATCGGCGGACAGCGCCTTGCCGTCAAGGACACCGCCCTTGATGATGAGAGCGGGGTTCTCCTTGGCGAAGTCACGCAGAGCCTTCGCCGACTCCACCGGGTCACCGGTGACGAAGGCAACAGCCGTCGGACCGTTGAACAGGTCGTCGAGCTCGGAGATCCCGGCCTCGTTGGCCGCGATCTTGGTCAGCGTGTTCTTCACCACGGCGTACTCGGCGTTGTCGCCGAGCGAGCGACGCAGGGTCTTGACCTGCTTCACCGAGAGACCGCGGTACTCGGTCAGCAGCGCCGCGGAGGAGCCACGGAACTTGTCCGTGATCTCGGCGACGGCAGCAGCCTTGTCGGGCCTGGCCATAGGCTTACGCCTCCTTCCGTGATGTCGAAGTCCGGCCGACCGTGAAGTCGACCATTCACACCTCGAACCGACCGGACGGAAGGAAAGCTCCTGCGGAAACGCAATGAGCCCCGGTGCGCAGGCGCACGGGGCTCGAAACGACCTCAACGGGCGACCCGCGCGAACGCGGACCCGGAAATCGAAGCTCCAGACACACCTGCGCGGGCTGCCTGCGCGAAGCGCAGATCCTTCGGCCACCGACTCCCTCACGGGCGATCGGCGACAACCAGCGGTCTTTGGCTTCGGCAACAGTAACCGGACCGTTCGTACGGCGCAAATCGCCCCCCGAGTCCCCGGGCGGGTGAAGGCCCGGGAGCGGCTCAGCGGGCCAGCGGGGAGATCGTCCGGACCCCGGTGTCCACGGTGTCCGTCTCGGCCGGGGCCTGGGCCGAGAGCAGCGGCCCGGCGAAGTCCGAGTAGAGCACCGAGTCGTCCGCCCGCCCGCTGTCCCCGGTACCGGTGCGCTGCAGCCGGACCAGCTGGTCCTTGTCGTTGAGCCAGAGGTCCACGGTGAGCGAGAGCGAGCCGCCGGGCGCCAGGGCCGCCCGCAGGCCGTCCCGGCGGGCCTGGCTCAGCTGGGTCTGGGCGGCCGCGTACTTCTCGGCGGTGGTGGTCACCCGGTAGTGCTCGACGGTCGAGTCCTCGTACTTCTCCTCGCCGACGAAGGTCGGGTCCACCCCGTCGGCGGTGGCCGCGGCCAGCGCCTCGACCGGGTTCAGCTGGTCGATCAGCCCCGCGTACGGGACCTCCTTGTGACCGTCCGGTCCGGGCGGGACGGTGAAGCGCTCCCAGTGCTTGCCGCCGTTGCGGGCCGCGGTCGCGGCGTCGCCGCCCTGGTAGGCGACGGTGTCCACGACGATCAGCTGCTCGGCCTCGGCCGGGGTGGAGCGCTTGATCTGCAGCGCCGTCTTGGGCGCCCAGAACAGCGAGCCGGAGCCGGCGTCGGCGCCCAGCCGGTAGCTGACCTTGGCCCGGCGGGCGGTCTGCGCGGCCAGCTCGGCGGAGAGCAGCACGCCGTGCGGCGACCGGTCGGTCGGCTTGGCCGGACCGGTCGGGGTCGCGCTGGTCGACGGGGCGCTGGCGGACGTCGGACCGCCGGACGGCGTGCCGGCGGCGTCGTCGCCCCCGCCGCAACCGGTCAGCCCGCTCGCGAGCACGGCGACCGCGGCCAGCGCCGCCAACCGCTGCCGTCCCGCCATCGTCCGTTCCTCTCTCACCCGGGCCACCTTGCCATCCGGACCGGGATCAACCGGTAGCGGCCCCCTCGTCGAACTCCACCAGCCCCGACTCATCCACCGGGTCGGACGAGTCGGGCGCCGGAGCGCAGGACGGGATCAGCTGCCGGAGCCGCTGTCGGCGAGCTTCGCCAGGTCGGCGAGGGTGAGGAAGTCACCCGGGGTGGAGGCGATGACCGGGGTGCCGTAGTCCGAGTAGCTCACGGCGACGTTCATCGGTCCGGCCTTGGTGTCGGCCTGCTCCATCCGCTTGACGACCAGCTGGTCGGCGTCGACCCAGACGTCGACCTGCTCGCTGGTGACACCGGCCTTGTCCAGGTTCTGCTTGATCAGGTCGGCCTGCTCCTGGGTCACGCCCGGGCCACTCGCTTTGACCAGGTCGGCGGCGGCGAGCTCGCCCGAGTAGTGGGTGGTGGCCTTGCCGTTCACCGTCTCCGGGCCGACCTCGGTGACCTTGCCGCTGGCGATCAGCGTCCGGACGCCCTGGACCGGGTCCGCGCTCTGGAGCTGGTCGGTCGAGCCGCCGCTGGCCTTGGACATCTCGGCCTTGTCGTAACGGAGCCAGCGCGGGCCGCCGCTCTGGACCAGCTGACCGCCCAGGCCCATGAACATCGCGTCCTTGGTGTACAGGTAGTGCACCTTCGGCCCGCCGGTGAGCGGCTCCAGGACCTTGGCCATCGGGGAGCCGGTCAGGTCCATGGTCAGGTCGGCCTCCAGGCCGTCGGACCAGCCCATCGCCCCCTGGCCCTTCATGGTGACCTGGCCGACCGTGATCACCTCGTCGACCTTGGCCGACTTGGCCGCGCCGGTCTTCTTGCTGACCTGCTCCAGGAACACCGCCGGGCTCACCTTGGCCGGCGGGGTGCTCGGGGCGGCGGCGCTGGTCGCGGCCGCCGCGGCGGTGGTCGGCGCGGCGGTGGTCGGCGCGGCCGGGGCGGCGTTCTTGCTGTCGTCGTTGTTGTTGCAGGCGGTCGCGGTCAGCGCCAGGGCGGCGAGGACGACGGCGACGGCGGCCTTGCGGGTTCCAGCCATTGGTTCCCCCCTTGAGAACCCCCGGGCGCGTGGTGCGCCCGGGGCGGTAGCCGGTGGTCGGTGCGGATCGAGCGGGTGCGCTCGGTTCAGCGGATCAGTCGGCTCAGCCGAACAGCTTGAGCAGGTCGGCCTGGGAGCCGAGGTCGCCGGCGGCGGGCGCCTCGATCTTGTCGCCCTTGCCCAGGTCGGAGTACTTGATGGTGACGGCCTTCGACTCGCCGTTCGTGTCGCCGTACTCCTGGTACTTCACGAGCTCCTGCTTGCCGTTCAGCCAGAAGTCGATGGTGAGGGTCTTGCCGTCCTCCTCCAGCGTCTTCTGGACGGACTGGCGCTGCTCCGGCGTGAGCGTGGTCATCCCGGCCACCAGGACCGAGGTGTCCTCGACCGCCCGCAGGTGGGTGGTCTGGACGCCGTCCACGGTCTCCTGGCCGACCTTGCTCAGCTTGCCGCTCTGGGCGGCGACGGTGAGCTGGGCGACCGGGTTCATCATCTGGCCCATCACGAGGAAGGCACCGCCCATCTCCTCCGAGGCGGGCACCTTGACCCAGTGCTTGCCGCCCAGGGCCGGGGCGCTGGCGTCGTCGCCGCCGACGTAGGCGTCCGTCCCGACCACCCGGATCTTGAGCTTCTTGCCCTCCATGTCGGCGGCCACGTCCACGGACACCTTGGCCGGGTCCTTCCAGTCGGCGGTGCCGCCGCCACCGGGGTTGGACGTGTCCGGGGAGGTCATGGCGACCTTGCCGTTGCCGGCCTTCTGCATCACCAGGGCGGAGGCGGCCAGCGCGGCCTTCGGGTCCCCGGTCAGCGCGCCCGCGAGCGAGCCCGGGTCCTGGGCGGAGGCGCTCTTGGCGTCGGTGCTCTTGGCGTCGCTGCCGCCCTTGCTGCCGCAGGCGGTGAGAGCGGCCAGCAGGACGGCGGCGGTGGCGACGGTCGAGGCGAGGCGCACAGCGCGCATGGAGGTACCCCCGTAAGTTCTTCGGAAGAGCCGATCCTCAGCTTCTTCTCACGCGGACTCTAACGGATCGCCGGATCCGTTCCGCACCGAATATCCCCTTCCCGTCACCCGGCTGCGGCGGCTGCCGTGTCCCCCGCGCCGGAGGCTGAGACGTCCGTCGTGGTCACCGTGGTTCCGGCGCTCCCCTTGACCGTCTCACGCAACCTCAACAACCGCTGGCCGGGGCCGACCCAGACGTCGTAGCCGATCTCCGCCACCCCTTGCCGGCGGTACCAGTCGACCACCACTGCGAGCTGCTGCGGGCTCAACTCCCGGTCCGCGCCGAAGTAGTCGGCCACCGGCGCGGAGCCCTGGTAGTGCGCGACGGTCAGTCCGGCGAGCTGCTCGCCGCCGAGCGAGCCGAGCCGGTCGGTCCGGGCCATCGCGTACGCCCGGCTGCCCGGGTTGGTGACCAGGTCGGTGGTCCAGCCGCCCGCGTAGTCGGCCGGGTCGGCCCCGGCCTTCGGGTCGAGCGACTCGGCGGTGGCGCGGTCCGCGCGCTTGGCCACGCCGCCCTGGTAGGCGAGGTCGATGGCGCCGTCCCGGAGGGTCAGCTGCCCGGTGCCCAGTTCGTCGGTGACGGTCAGCGCGGCCTCGTCCCGGTCGCCCCAGGCCAGCGTGCCGCTCGCGGTGCGCTTGCCGGACGCGCCCTCCCGCACCACGTCGATCCGGGCGCCGCCGGTGTCGTCCAGCGCCTGGGCGGCCGTGAGCACCACCTGCTTGGGCGGCACCGGTGCCGGCTCACCGGGGACGCGGGTGCCGGGGGCGGCCAGGACGCTGCAGCCGGTGACGGCGCCGAGCAGCAGCAGGGCCGCCGCGAGCGCGGCGGGGCGAAGGGCGGGCGACACGGCACACTCCTGCGGTCACAGGTTCTCCACATGATCTGACCGGCAGAGCGTACGACGCTTCGGGCACACGTTCCCATCCGCCCGTGTCCCGATCCGGCAACCGTTTCGGCGGCCCTTCCGACGGCCCCTTCCGCACCGACGAACGACGGCGGGCCCGCACCCCCGGTGAAGGGGGTACGGGCCCGCCGTACGGACTGCTCTAGAGCGCTGAGGCTCAGACCGCGGCCGGGTCCTCCTCGACGAGGAGGTTGCGGGTGCGGTTCGGGTCCACCTGGATGCCGGGGCCCATGGTGGTCGAGAACGCGGTCTTCTTGATGTAGCGGCCCTTGGCGGCGGACGGCTTGGCGCGGAGCACCTCGTCCAGCGCGGCGGCGTAGTTCTCGACCAGCTGCTCGTCGGTGAAGGAGGCCTTACCGATGATGAAGTGCAGGTTCGAGTGCTTGTCGACGCGGAACTCGATCTTGCCGCCCTTGATGTCGTTGACAGCCTTGGCGACGTCCGGGGTCACGGTGCCGGTCTTCGGGTTCGGCATCAGACCACGGGGACCGAGCACGCGGCCCAGGCGGCCGACCTTGCCCATGAGGTCCGGGGTGGCGACGACGGCGTCGAAGTCCAGCTTGCCCTTCGCGACCTCGTCGATCAGCTCGTCGGCACCGACGATGTCGGCACCCGCAGCACGCGCGGCCTCGGCACGCTCGCCGGTCGCGAAGACCAGGACCCGAGCGGTCTTACCGGTGCCGTGCGGGAGGATCACGGTGCTGCGGACCATCTGGTCGGCCTTGCGCGGGTCGACGCCCAGACGCATGGCGACCTCAACGGTGCCGTCGAACTTGGTGGTGCTGGTCGCCTTGGCGAGGCGGACGGCCTCGAGGGGGGCGTAAAGGCGCTCGCGGTCGACCTTGGCGTCCGCGGCCTTCAGAGCCTTGCTGCGCTTCACTGCTGCTCCTGAATGGTGATTGGAGTTGTGGTGTCTCGGGCCTGCGCAGGCCCTACCACAGGGGACGAGAAGGTGATCAGCCCTCGACGGTGATGCCCATCGACCGGGCGGTGCCGGCGATGATCTTCTCCGCCGCGTCCAGGTCGTTGGCGTTCAGGTCGGGCATCTTGGTGGTGGCGATCTCGCGGACCTGGGCGCTGGTGAGCTTGGCGACCTTGGTCTTGTGCGGCTCGCTGGAGCCCTTCTCGATACCGGCGGCCTTCAGGATGAGGCGCGCGGCCGGCGGCGTCTTCGTGATGAAGGTGAAGGAACGGTCCTCGTAGACCGTGATCTCCACCGGCACGATCATGCCGCGCTGCGACTCGGTCGCAGCGTTGTAGGCCTTGCAGAACTCCATGATGTTGACGCCGTGCTGGCCCAGCGCGGGGCCGACCGGCGGCGCCGGGTTGGCCGCACCGGCGTTGATCTGGAGCTTGATAAGCCCCGTGATCTTCTTCTTCTTGGGAGGCATGTCTCTCCGGGTCCTTCCGAGAGGTGATTGCTGGTGCGTGCGGAACCGGGGCGACACCCGGCCGCCAGCACACACATCGGACCAGGCTAACGCGTCCGCGCCGCTGGACCAAAACGGATTCGGGGCAGGGCCCTCGGCCCCGCCCCGAATCCGAAGAGCGTATGACTAGTTCTTCTGGATCTGGTCGAAGGAGAGCTCGACCGGGGTCTCCCGGCCGAAGATCTCGACCAGGCCCTTGACCTTCTTCGAGTCGGGGTTGATCTCGTTGATGGTCGCCTGCAGGGTCGCGAACGGGCCGTCGGTGACGGTGACCGAGTCGCCCACCTCGAAGTCCAGCACCTGGATCTCGGTCGGCTTGACCGGCGAGGGCTTGCCGGCCTCCTTGGCGGCCTGGCGCTCGACGTCCGGGGCGAGCATCTTGACGACCTCGTCCAGGGTCAGCGGGTACGGGTCGTAGGCGTTGCCGACGAAGCCGGTGACACCGGGGGTGTTGCGCACGACGCCCCAGGACTCGGGGGTGAGGTCCATGCGCACCAGGACGTAGCCGGGGAGCTTGTTCTGGCGGATGGTCTTGCGGTCGCCGTTCTTGATCTGGACGACCTCCTCCTGCGGCACCTCGGCCTGGAAGATGTACTCCTCGACGTTCAGCGAGACGGCGCGCTGCTCCAGGTTCTGCTTCACCCGGTTCTCGTAGCCGGCGTAGGTGTGGATCACGTACCACTCACCCGGCATGAAGCGCAGGTCCTCGCGGAACTTGGCGACCGGGTCGACCTCGGCGGCGTCCTCGACGGACTCCTCGACGACGTCCTCGTCGGCGGCGAGCTCCTCGTCGCCCTCCACGTGCAGAGCGGCCTCCTCGGCGGGCTCGCCGGCCTCGGCCTCGTCGAAGGCCTCGACCTCGTCCTCGTCGCTGTCCGAGGCGTCCACGATCTGCTCGGCGGTCTCGGTGTCGTCAGCCAGCTCGGCCGCGTCCAGCTCGGCGGCGACATCCGCCTCGCGGACGGTCTCGTCGGCGTCGTACAGGGGGGACTCAGACACGGTGGCTGCTTCTTTCCTGGAGATGGTGAAGGTGGCGCGCTCCGAAACCGGACCGGCGCGCGGCCGCTCGCGCGGGCGCCAGGAGAGGTCTCGGAGACTTCAACAGTACCGAGTCCACGGTACGCGCGCGTACGTCCGCCGCAGACAGCTCGACCCGGGCCGAGAATTCGGCCCGGGTCGGGAGGTGGTTCCGGAGGTGGGGCGGCCGGTCAGCCGAAGACCAGGAGGCTCAGCTTGGAGAGGCCGTAGTCCAGGCCGGCGACGAAGGCCATCACGACCACGACGAAGGTCACCACGACAGTGGTGTAGTTGGTGAGCTCGTTCCGGGAGGGCCAGACGACCTTGCGCAGCTCGGCGATGATCTGCCGGTAGAACAGACCCATCCGCGCGAACAGGCCCTTCTTGGCCCGCTTGCCGGACTTCTTCTTGCCGGACTTCTTGTCGCCCTCGGCAGACGTGGTCTCGGCAGCGCCGTCGGCCCCCTCGGGGTTGCCGCTCTCAGGCGTTGCGGTGGAGCCCGTGGTCTCCGTCACTCGTCCTCACCTGAATTCGGGTCCGGCCGAACATCGCCTGCGTACCCGTTTGAGGCACGAGCGGTCGGCTTAAGCGGTGCTGATCGGTGCCCTCTCCGCATCAAGCCCGCTCGCTCTGTGGAGCGAACGGGCTGATAACGGACAAAGCAGCAGGGCAAGAGGGACTCGAACCCCCAACCGCCGGTTTTGGAGACCGGTGCTCTACCAATTGAGCTATTGCCCTACGGAGCCTCGCGGCTCCTGGTGGCGACCAACCTACCGCATCTCCCCCCGCTGTCTGCACAGGCGGTGAAAGCTCCGATCTTTTTCGGTGGCCGTCGAGGAGCGAGTGTACGTGGTCGAGGGGTGTTTGGTCGAACCTCTTCTTCCGAGTCCACCGGCCGCCCGGCAGATGTCCGGCCCGGCGCGGCGATCACCGGCGGATCGGCGGGAGCCGTGATGCGGACGGAGCCGTACGGATACTGAAACCACGACGCCCGGTCCGTCCCGGTTCTGGGACGATGCAGGCATGAGCGCTTCCACCCCGCAGCCCGACCAGTCCGTCCGCCCCGCCGACCGCCGGGTCTCCGCCCGGATCGGCGCGATCGCCGAGTCCGCGACCCTCGCCGTGGACGCCAAGGCCAAGGCCCTCAAGGCCGCCGGCCGCCCGGTGATCGGCTTCGGTGCCGGCGAGCCCGACTTCCCCACGCCGGACTACATCGTCGAGGCGGCCGTCGAGGCCTGCCGCGACCCGAAGAACCACCGTTACACCCCGGCGGGTGGCCTGCCCGAGCTGAAGGCCGCGATCGCCGCGAAGACGCTGCGCGACTCCGGCTACCAGGTGGACGCGTCCCAGGTGCTGGTCACCAACGGCGGCAAGCAGGCGATCTACGAGGCCTTCGCGGCGATCCTGGACCCGGGCGACGAGGTCATCGTCCCGGCCCCGTACTGGACCACCTACCCGGAGTCGATCCAGCTGGCCGGCGGTGTCGCGGTGGAGGTCGTCGCCGACGAGACCACCGGCTACAAGGTCTCGGTCGAGCAGCTGGAGGCCGCCCGCACCGAGAACACCAAGGTGGTGCTCTTCGTCTCGCCGTCCAACCCGACCGGCGCGGTGTACACCCGGGCCGAGGCCGAGGCGATCGGCCGCTGGGCGCTGGAGCACGGCCTGTGGGTGCTCACCGACGAGATCTACGAGCACCTGGTCTACGGCGACGCGGAGTTCACCTCGCTGCCGGCCCTGCTGCCCGAGCTGGCCGACAAGTGCATCGTGGTCAACGGTGTCGCCAAGACCTACGCGATGACCGGCTGGCGGGTGGGCTGGGTGATCGGCCCCCAGGACGTGATCAAGGCCGCGACCAACCTGCAGTCGCACGCCACCTCGAACGTCTCCAACGTCGCCCAGCGCGCCGCGATCGCCGCCGTCTCCGGCGACCTGTCCGCGGTGCACGAGATGCGCACCGCCTTCGACCGCCGCCGCAAGACCATCGTGCGGATGCTCAACGAGATCGAGGGCGTCGTCTGCCCCGAGCCCGAGGGCGCCTTCTACGCCTACCCGTCGGTCAAGGGCCTGCTGGGCAAGGAGATCCGCGGCCGGCGCCCGCAGACCTCCGGCGAGCTGGCGAGCCTGATCCTGGACGAGGTCGAGGTCGCCGCCGTCCCGGGTGAGGCCTTCGGCACCCCCGGCTACCTGCGGTTCTCCTACGCGCTCGGCGACGAGGACCTGGTCGAGGGCATCAGCCGGATCCAGAAGCTGCTCGGCGAGGCCCGCGACTGAGACCCAACCCCGAGGTAGTTCCGGTACGGACGTCAATCCGACGTACGGGATTCACCCACCGCCCCGAGCCGAAGGGCGCGCCGGTACCGAAAGCGACGAGCGACCAGCGAGGAACGAGCGCCGGAGCGAGGAACGTCGACACCGGGTCAGGAGCGCCCGGAGGCGAGCGGGCGAGTAGCAGCACCGCCCTCTTTCACCCCTTCGGGGGACGGAAAGGGGGCGGTTCCCGTTTGGGGGCCGCATACGGCAGTATCGGCGAATGGAACGCCTGTTGAACCCGCGAGACGTCAGGGGCCTCCCGAAGGCCCACCTGCACCTGCACTTCACCGGCTCGATGCGGCCCGCCACCCTGCTTGAGCTGGCCGACAAGCACGGCGTCCGGCTGCCGGAGGCGCTCAGCTCCGGCGAACCGCCCCGACTGCGGGCCACCGACGAACGCGGCTGGTTCCGCTTCCAGCGCCTCTACGACACCGCCCGCTCGGTGCTCCGGGACGAGTCCGACATCCGCCGGCTGGTCCTGGAGACCGCCGAGGACGAGAAGCGGGACGGCTCCCGCTGGCTGGAGATCCAGGTCGACCCGACCTCCTACGCGCCCCGGCTGGGCGGGCTGATCCCCGCGCTGGAGCTGATCCTGGACGCGGTGGAGCACGCCGCCGGGGCCACCGGGGTGGGCATCCGGGTGCTGGTCGCGGCCAACCGGATGAAGTCCCCGATGGACGCCCGGACGCTGGCCAGGCTCGCCGTCCGGTACGCCGACCACGGCGTGGTCGGCTTCGGCCTCTCCAACGACGAGCGCCGCGGCCTGGCCCGGGACTTCGACCGGGCCTTCGCGATCGCCCGCAAGGGCGGGCTGCTGGCCGCCCCGCACGGCGGTGAGCTGGCCGGGCCGGAGTCCGTCCGGGACTGCCTGGACGACCTGGGCGCCGGCCGGATCGGCCACGGCGTGCGGGCCGCCGAGGACCCACGGCTGATGGCCCGGCTCGCGGACCGCCAGGTCACCTGCGAGGTCTGCCCGTCCTCCAACGTCTCGCTCGGCGTCTACGAGCGCCCTGAGGACGTCCCGCTGCGCAAGCTGTTCGACGCCGGGGTGCCGCTGGCGCTCGGCGCGGACGACCCGCTGCTGTTCGGCAGCCGGCTCGCCGCCCAGTACGACCTGGTCCGCGATGTGCTGGGCTTCAGCGACGCCGAACTCGCCGAGCTGGCGCGGCAGTCGGTGCGCGGCTCGTGCGCGCCGGAGGCCGTCCGCAAGGAACTGCTGGCGGACATCGACGCCTGGCTGGTGGACGGGCGCGGCGCCGCTTAGAGCTTGACGCCCACCATCACCGGCTCGTTCACGAGCTCCACCCCGAAGACCTCCCTGACCCCGTCCCGGATCTCCCGGGCCAGCGCCAGCAGGTCCTCGGCGGTGGCCGAGCCGCGGTTGGTGAGCGCCAGGGTGTGCTTGGTGGAGAGGGTCGCCGGGCCACTGCCGTAGCCCTTGGCGAAGCCCGCCTTGTCGATCAGCCAGGCCGCCGAGGTCTTGGTGCAGCCCTCCTGGGCCGGGTAGGCGGGGGCGTTCTCGGCGCCCGGGCGGGTACGGAAGGACTCGTACTGCGCGGCCGTGAGCACCGGGTTGGTGAAGAAGGAGCCGGCCGACCAGGTGTCGTGGTCCGCCGGGTCCAGCACCATGCCCTTGCCGGAGCGCAGCTTCAGCACCGCCTCGTACGCCTCCCCCAGCGGCACCCGCTCGCCCTGCTCGACGCCGAAGTGCTTGGCCACCTCGGCGTACTTGACCGGGGTGGAGAGGCCCGCGTGGTCCGTCAGGGCGAACCGCACCCGCAGCACCACATAGCGGTCCGGCTCGGCCTTGAAGCGGCTGTGGCGGTAGGAGAACGCGCACTCGGCGTTCGTCAGGGTGACCACCCGGTCGTCGACGCGGTCGTACGCGACCACCTCGGTGATCGTCTGGGCGACCTCCTGGCCGTAGGCGCCGACGTTCTGCACCGGGGTCGCGCCGGCCGAACCGGGGATGCCGGCCAGGAACTCGACGCCGGCCAGGCCGTGCTCGCGCACCGCACGGGTGACCGCCTCCGACCACACCTCGCCGGCCGCCAGCTCCAGCACCGCGCCGTCCAGGGCGAAACCGGTGGTGGCGATCCGCAGCACCGTGCCGGGGAATCCGGCGTCGCCGATCACCAGGTTGGAGCCGCCGCCCAGGACCAGCAGCGGCTCGCCGGCCGCGTCGGCCTCGCGGACGGCGGCGATCACCTCGTCGTCGGTGTGGGCGGTCACCAGGCGGCGGGCCGGGCCGCCGAGCCGGAGCGTGGTCAGCGGGGCGAGGGGGGCGTCGTTTTCTACCAGCACGCCCACCAGCGTACGGGTGCGGGGGCGGCCGACCCGCCGCCCCCGTGGCCGGAGCCCCCCCGTGCTCAGGCCCTGGCGGGCTCGGCGGCGTCCACAAGGACGAAAACCGCCCCGGAGGCCCGTCGAGCGGGCCTCCGGGGCGGCCGATCAGCGGCAGCCCGGTCGGCGAAGGGGCCGCGGCTCAGGCGAGCCGGACGACCGCCTTGGACATCCCGAGCACCTTCTGCCCGCCGGTGGTGGCCAGCAGGTCGACCTGCACCTTGCGGTCGTCCAGCTTCTTGGCGACCTTGGCGGAGACCTCGACCACCGCGCCGACCCCGTCGTTCGGCACCGGCACCGGACGGACGAAGCGGACGCCGTACTCGACCACCGCGGCCGGGTCGCCGGCCCAGTCGGTGACCACCCGGATCGCCTCGGCCATGGTGAACATGCCGTGCGCGATGACGTCCGGCAGGCCGACCTCCAGCGCGAACTTCTCGTTCCAGTGGATCGGGTTGAAGTCGCCGGAGGCACCCGCGTACTGCACCAGCGTGGCGCGGGTCACCGGGAAGGACTGCGTCGGGAGCTCGGTGCCGACCTCGACCTCGTCGTAGTTGACCGCCATGCCGCTCACTCCCCCGCCTCGTCGGCGGCCCGGGCCACCAGCGTCATGATCGACGTCACCACGTGTTCGCCGCTCTCGTCCGCCACCTCGCCGCGCACGGTGAGCACGTCGTTGCCCGCCAGCGACTTGATGTTGTCGATGGTGATCGCGACCGTCAGCCGGTCGCCGGCCTGCACCGGACGGGTGTAGACGAACTTCTGGTCGCCGTGCACCACCCGGCTGTAGTCCAGGCCCAGGTCCGGGTCCTCGACCACCTGGCCGGCCGCGCGGTAGGTGATCACGAACGGGAAGGTCGGCGGGGCGATCACGTCCCGGTGGCCGAAGGCCTTCGCCGCCTCCGCGTCGGTGTACGCCGGGTTGGCGTCCCCGATCGCGATCGCGAACTCGCGGATCTTCTCCCGGCCGACCTCGTACGGCTCGGTGGGCGGGTAGCTACGCCCGATGAAGGAGGGGTCGAGCGCCATGGCAGCTCCTCGGAACGCGGGTGGATACGAAAAAACTCCGGGCCGCACCCCCGTTGAGGGATGCGGCCCGGAGTAGAAGACCTGAATTCACACAGGCCCGACGCCCTGTGACAGGGTCAGCGGGTCTCGCGGTGCGCGGTGTGCGAGTTGCAGCGGGGGCAGTGCTTCTTCATCTCAAGACGGTCCGGGTCGTTACGCCGGTTCTTCTTGGTGATGTAGTTCCGCTCCTTGCACTCCACGCAGGCCAGCGTGATCTTCGGGCGGACGTCGGTGGCAGCCACGGGAGTGCCTTCCTTGGACAACGAATAAGAACACAACAAGAGTAGCCGACCGGGAGTGCGATCTCCCGACCGACTACGCGGGGTAGCGGTGACCGGACTTGAACCGGTGACACAGCGATTATGAGCCGCTTGCTCTACCAACTGAGCTACACCGCCACAGTGATCCGCAGAACAGCCTGAGCTGACTGCTTCTCACCAGAGCCCCCATGCGGAATCGAACCGCAGACCTTCTCCTTACCATGGAGACGCTCTACCGACTGAGCTATAGGGGCGAACGAGGAAGAGATTACACGTTCCGCGCCCAGAGGTGAAATCCGTATCCCGAGGCGAAGACCGCAGGTCGGCGAGGTGGACGGACGACCGATCCAAGGCAGGGCGTTCGACAGGCCCGCGGGCCGTGCGCCCCGACCCGATACGACTATTGCCCGCCTCCCGGCGCCCCGCCCCCGCGCGCCATAGGCTCGACCCTCATTGACCGGGACACCGGCCGATCCCCCCGGAGCCGATCCCGACCGGCCCCCACCGGTCCCCACTGGTCCCCACTGGGCAGCGCGAGAAGGAGCCGGCGATGGACAGCGCAGCCGCCGACGGGCCGCACTCCGGGCCCGGCCCGGCGGCCAACCCGCTCGGGCACGGCCCGGTCCTGCTGCTCGCCAACGCCCGGCTGGCCGACGGACGGGTGGTGGACGTCCGGATCAGCGGCGACCGGATCCAGGCCGTCGGCACCGTCGGCAGCCTCGGCCCGCTGCCCGCCCTGCCCGGCGCGCCCACCGTCACCACCGGCGCCCGGATCGACCTCAAGGGCTACCTGCTGCTCCCGGCCCCCGCCGAGGCGCACGCCCACTACGACGCCGCCTTCTCCGCCGCCCTGCCCGCCCCGCCGCCGGAGACCCCCACCGACCTCACCCGCCGGATCACCGAGGCCGCGCTCACCTCGCTCGGCTACGGCGCCACCGCCCAGCGCACCCACGTCCGGATCGGCGACGTGCACGGGCTGCGCCGGCTGGAGGCGGTGCTCACCGCCCGGCAGGCGCTGCGGGGCCTCGCCGAGCTCCAGGCGGTGGCGATGCCCCGGCTGCTCACCGGCCGGACCGGCGCGGACGGGCGGGCGCAGCTGCGCGAGGCGCTCAAGCTCGGCGCCACCGCGGCCGGCGGCTGCCCGGAGCTGGACCCGGACCCGGCCGGGTACGTGCAACTGCTGCTGGAGGCCGCCCGGGAGGCGGACTGCCCGGTGGACCTGCACACCACCGCCGCCGACGCGGCCCAACTGGCCCGTCTGGCCGGTGCGTTGGCCCCACTTCGGCCGCGGGTGTCGCTCGGGCCGTGCGGGGCGCTGGCCCGGGGCGCCTCCACCGTGCTGGCGACCTGCGGGGTGCGGGTGGTCTGCCTGCCGCAGAACGGCGGGTGCACCGGACTTGAGGGCCGGGTGACCGGACTGCGGCCGGGCCTGGTACGGGAGTTGGCCTCGGCCGGGGTGCCGCTGGCGGCGGGCAGCGGCGCGCTGCGGGACCCGTCCAACCCGGTCGGCCGGGCCGATCCGCTGGAGTCGGCCTATCTGCTCGCCGCGGGCGGGGAGTTGGACCCGGACGCGGCGTACGACGCGGTGGCGAACCAGGCCCGGTCGGCGCTCGGGCTGCCGCCGGTCCGGGTGGACGCGGGCTTCCCGGCGGAGCTGCTGGCGGTGCGCGGGGACAGCCTGGCCGGGGCGCTCGCGGGCGGGCACAGCCGGCTGGTGGTGCACAGCGGCCGGGTGGTCAGCCGGACCAGTGCGGTGCGGGAGTTCGCGGACACCGTGGCGCTGGCGCTGCCCCGGCAGTCCGACGGCGCGGACGGCTGAGGCCCGTACCGGGGAGAGCACACACCCCGGGATATCGCGTAGCGGCGGAATCAAAGGGGCGCGCGACGTGCGTCGCGCGCCCCTCCCCCACCTGCTGGCCGCCTTGGCGGCGGCTGGAGAGCGGCCCCGGACTTCCCCCACACGGAGCAGGGCCCGCTCGTTCCAGCACTGACGCTACGCCCACGGAACACCGCCGCCGACCGGCCTTGACACTCTCCTGTCGTCCGCCGAGCCGCCCTTGACGGTTCGTTGACGTCCTCAGGGCACGTAGCGGTACCCGATCCCCGGTTCGGTGACCAGATGGCGCGGGCGGGCCGGGTCCCGCTCCAACTTGCGGCGCAACCCGGCGAGGTAGACCCGCAGGTAGTTGCCGCGCGCCTCCTGGGCCGGGCCCCACACCTCGCGCAGGATCTGCCGCCCGGGCACCAGCCGGCCGGGGTTGGCGAGCAGCAGGCTGAGGATCCGCCACTCGGTCGGGGTGAGCCGCACCTGGCCGCCCGGGCCGGTCACCGTGGTGGCCGCGAGGTCGACGGTGTGGTCGCCGATCACCGGCCGGCCCAGCGGGACCCCGCCTAACGGCCGGCGCAGCACCGCGCGCAGCCGGGCCAGCAGTTCGTCCATCAGGAACGGCTTGGTGAGGTAGTCGTCGGCGCCCGCGTCCAGGGCGCCGATCTTGTCGGCGGCGTCGGTCCGGCCGGAGAGCACGATGATCGGCACCGAGCTGCGGGTGCGCAGTCCGCGCAGCACGTCCATGCCGTCGACGTCGGGCAGGCCGAGGTCGAGCAGGACGGCGTCCGGGACGGAGTGTGCGGCCCGGTCGAGCGCCTCGCCGCCGCTGGCGGCGGTGCGCACGGCGTACTGGCGGGCGCTGAGGTTGATCCGCAGGGTGCGCAGCAGGGCCGGTTCGTCGTCGACGATCAGGACCTCGCACCTCTCGGTGATTCGTTCACTTCGATCACTCATGTGGTGGTTCCTCCCCGGGGACGGCTGGCTCGGTGACGGCTGACTCGGTGGCGGCGGGCAGGGTGAGCAGCATGGTGGTGCCGCCGCCGGGGGTGTCCTCGACCTCCAGGCTGCCGCCCATCGCCTCGGCGAGGCCGCGGGAGAGAGC